>DTYX01000823.1 GCA_012961655.1 Candidatus Poribacteria bacterium | reverse complement strand
GGCAAAAATAACGTAGGATGGGATATAAAATGGCGGGGCATCGGGAATCCGAAAGTTGATTGTGTAGATTAAGTCTGCGAGGAATATCAAAATAAATAGCAGGAATACTGGCAGATGTCTTTTGAGGTGATTCCTAACCTGTGCAATTATACTGAGAAAGCCAATAATCCCGACAAGACAGCCAAATATAGTAAACTCATTGAGAATAGCAATTCGGTATTGGTTTAGCGAATCTAACACCTGGGACAGGCTGCCTGAGAACATCTTCCCTCGATATTGAGCGGCGGTAACTACCCATAAGAATTGGTTGAATGTCTCAGGATTTCCCCAGTCAAGGGGAGGGTTTTGAGCGGAACGAATGGGCAGATACAAATAGGGAGTAAGCCCCAGAAGGAAAAGCCCAAATAAAATTGGCATCCTTCGAACAGTCTCATGAAAATCGACCATAAAGACAAAAACGATAGCCGCCGGCACGATGAATATCGTTGATATATGATTTGCAAAACTCAACCCACAGAGAAAAGCGAACAGATACAGGAGATACGTTTTACGCGTCTTGCGCCACTTAAGCAGGAGGAATATAAGAGCGCTGAGAAAGAAGGCGTTGAGGCTATAGACTTCAACGATGACGGCTTGTGTCCAGAAAGTAAAAGAGAAAGCCAGAGATAGCGCAGCCAAAAACGCCGGGATGTGCTTTTGGGTGAGATGTAACACGATGTGATAGAGGACAAAACAGGTTGCCGCCGCAAAGATGGCGGACATCAGGTTCAACCGATAAGCAACATCGCCGACAGGCAGAAAAGTAAACAATTTCCCCAGCAACACATACAGTGGATAGCCTGTCGGATGAGGAATGCCAAGAACATAACACGCTGTCGCGAAATCTCCGCCATCGCGCCAGGTCACTGTCGGAGCTAAGGTTTTCAGGTAGATTAAGAAAGGTATGAGGAAAGATAAAACGCTCATCAGCTTTTGAAAAAGGAGGTTCCTTCTTTTGGTTTCTTTGATTGTAGATAAAATAGCATTCCGTATTGGCATAAGATGATAACCTCTCTTTGAGCATTGTATTTAAAATATTATACCTTACTTGCAGGTTTTATGCCACTGCTTTGTAGTGGCAATTCTGAGAATCCAACGCGATGAACTCTTGTTTATTGCTGGACTGAAAGGAGATGATACCCATGAAAAAGCGTTTTTCACCAAACGGCGCATTCACAAAGAAAGCAATGATAGTGGGCGTTGCCCTTGCAGTAGTCGTGGGCTTGAGCTACTTTGGCAGTTCAGATTACCTCGGCCAGTCCATCATGGATATGTTGATGGGTGGTAGTGGTAGTGGCTGCAAGAAGTAACAAAATGGCTGTGGCGCCTATAGTTGTCCAGAAGGAAATGACTGCTCTGTTTATGATCCTAACCGAAGTCCAAAGTGCTCTAACTTCACTTGCACGGAAAATAAACCCGGTTGTGACGCGTCTGGGAAGCCGGCGGACTCGTGTAAGTGCAATAATCTGTGTACTCATGCCGATGGCACCTGCCGTACCACCAGTTTTTACCACTCTCCTTGAAGCTCATGACTGTCTTGTTATTGACTTATTTACGAGAGGTCATTGCCAATTCTGAGTGAGCAACAGAAAACATGCTAAACTGGGGTTGACGAATTTGCAAACGACAGCAGAAATTGCCGCGCATTTTAATTTTGCCGTTGGTGGTAAATCAACATGGAAATGAAAGCTTTAACAACAAGGGAACGGGAAAGCATCAGCGTTGAAGAATTGATGCAACTGATATTGCGTTGTCTCGAAAAAGGACAACAAGAGCCTGAAATGATTGGTCAACGCTTAGTATGCGCAGTGAATAGGGTGTGGGAGCTTCTAATTCGATTATGCCCTACAGCAGATATAGTGGATGGCGTGCCATACCCATACAAAGTGGGGATACGAGTGGCTCAAAGCGATTTCGCCTTTGCCAAGAGATTCTTTGAAGCCATCGGCTCGCTGCAAAAGCGGGGCCTGATTGTTCTTGTTGATTGGGAAGCACATCCAGAGTCCATTCAAGTAGAAGCTGGGATCTTTGACTTGGTTTATGCTCTCAATCGAGTCAAGAACACACAAACCAACTCAAGTTGCCAGGGACACCAATACGTTGACCTACATACCCCTGCTTTCGTGGGAATTTGGTGTCCCTTCGAGATTGCGATAGAGCTTGCACAGATAGTATGCCGCCACCAGGGATTCAGTATCGACATTTCCTATCAAAGGGAACATTCCCAACAAGTTGTGTGTAGGATAGAAATCCGTTATATCGGGAATCCACCGAATCCTGACTTGTTCAACAGACCACTCAAGCAATTGCAGGCAGAATTTATCGAGGATATGGAGTCTACTGGGCTACTCACCGATGAAGTGACACAGATGGTTATCCCTTTCGATCTGTGTGAACCCGAAGGAATTTTCCTGCCCGATGCTCAGAAGGTCATTGATGAAGCGTTTCAAACAGCAGCACAATTTGGACAACGTTATGTAGATTGTGAGCACTTACTCCTTGCTTTGCTGAAGAATTTGCCTCCCAGGGAGAACGTTCTGCAACTTTTCGATATGCTCCATGTTTTACCTGAACAACTCGTGCAAACACTCGAAGCTGATTTGAAACAATTACCCCTTGAGGAGAAAGAAACTGAGCAGCGACTCCATTGGAGCGCGGAGCTTGTGCGGAGCAAGGTTGAAGCTAATAGACCGGACGACAGCCCAAAGTTGACTCGTGATGCGGCAGAAGCGTTGCGAAGGGCAGCTATCTATGCACGTGAACGCGGACAGCGCAATGTGAGTGGCTTCCATCTTGCTCATGGCATTTGTCGATATCTGTTGCGGGAGACAAAAAGGACGTTTCTTGGTCGTATTCGCATCAGGAGAAATAGAGGATAACAACCGATTTATTCAAGCTGCCGGATGATTTTGTTATTCCTCACGGCGCGGAATTCATGACAGAGGTAATTCGCGGAAGCGCATTTTGACAATTGGACCCCGGCATTGTGGATTTAGTTGTCGCGCTTAACCAGAATTAAAGGAACTGAAACCATCTCATCGTGCTCGGAGACTTTAGTGTATATACACAAGTAGCTGAATTGATGTGACGACAACTATTCGGCTGGCTGCAATAGTGGTTGCACCCAGAAGGATTACTGTAGTGGCAATTCTGAAAGTCCAACCTGATAAGCTCTTGTTTATCGCTCGACTGAAAGGAGGTGAGACTCATGAAAAAGCTGTTTTCACCAAACGGCACATTTAAAAATAAAGCCATGATAGTGGGCGTTGCATTGGCAGTCGTTGTGGCACTGAGCTACTTCGGCAGTTCGGATTATCTCGGCCAGTCTATCATGGATATGTTGATGGGAGGAACGACGCATAGTTGCGACAAGTCCTGCAATGGCAGTACTTGTGATCCAGCGGGAAAGCAGGAGAACTGCACTGATTGTAGCACATATGCATGTAGTTCGGATGCAGACAATCCTTGTTACGAGTCGACGGATCCGCAGATTTGCCAGGACGCTTGCGGTTCAAGTGGCGATGATATATGCGATACGTGGGGTTCATCGGATTGGACATGTGCAAGTGGCTGTGGCTAGCATCACACGGGGGATATTCTATCACCCGAACAGTTAACTCAAGCCGCTAGTGGTTCAATTGCCTACGAATCACAAATTCCACGAATTAAACGAATAAATACATTCATGTTATTGGCGTATTCGTGACATTCGTGATACTACAATCGTAGGCAATTCCTAAACCCTATACGGACTTCTGAATAAAAAATGAATCACCAGCGAAAGAACTTGGGTGATTCGTTTCGGGGATTATCTGCTTGGGGGAGGTTGCTTGAGGTGTTTTCCCCCAAGCAGAAAAAATATAATCTTGCGTCTGCAAGAGTTCCTTAGGGTGATTCTATGAAAAACATAATTTACGTTGACGATTCGATAATTCCTTTAGTACACGCATTGAATCAGGTGAAGGAAGTAAAAACCGTTGCAAGCTGTGAGGGGCATGACGGAGAAGATGCTTATATCGCTTTGTGTTGTTCCATCAATGCCGCTATAATTTTGGCAAAATGGAATCAGCGTCATACCGTCTTAAGAAGGCGCGGGCTTTTGCTCATTCTATCTGTTGATTTGGAAAATCCTGAGATTGTCTGGGGCTATCTAAAGATGCGCAATGCTTCTTCGGAATTGCAGGAACTGCTCATCGAATCCCTCCGTCAAGACGGGCTTTTGACCGAAGCATGTTCCTTTGAGATTCTGCCCAAATCCGAAGCTCCTTTCGAAGTGCGTTTTTCCCCCAACTTTTCTGCAAATTTAGCTTATATGACGACTGAAAAGTTGCAAGCGTTGAAATCGTTTGCTGTTACGCAATGGCATCGTCGCCTCGAAGGATTTCTCGCAAGCGGATGGGAGGATGACCGCTGCCGACGATTCCCTTACCTTGAGGGCAATACCTATTGTGGTTTTTTCTACTATGAGAATCTGGAACAATTGCCAGCGATTGATATCTGGCAGATTAGTTGGCAGGCTTGGGTGATTACTATGACGCTTGACCTTCATGAGTACGGACAGGTGCGAATAACTAAGCCGCAGGATTTGCAGGGTAAGCGCTTCAGGCATGATGACATTATTCAGATGTTACTTTCAAAAGGAGGAGGAGATGAAAAAGAAAATTCAGGTTGATGTGGGTATTCGCGATTTGGTTGACACCTTGAATCAGATAAAAGGAGTCAGAACGCATGCTTGTTGTGACGGGCATGGCGTTCGCAATGCTTGGGTTGCCACGGAGGGGGGCGCCATGGACATGACAGAAGTAATATCGCGTCTCGCTTTGAAGCAGCCAGGAATAGTGGTGACGCTAGATGGTGGCCGCGGAATTTCCCAGATTAGCCTCCATCCGACCTTGGCAGGGAAATCACTTGATACCATGCAACATGACTTGCGGAAGGAGTTGGAGGCGCGCGGATTGCTGACCGAAGAGAATCCATTTGAGTTTGGGGAAGTAGCCGAAATTATTCAGTCACTCGCTGAGGAAAAAGGCGAGAGGGCAATTACTTGGCCACCCGTCGCTGATTTCTCATTATCAAGGACACAGATGACCGCGGAGAAGTTTGAGCGATTAAAATTTTTTGCCTACAACCAGGGAATTGCTTACTTAAAAGATTTTTCCGACCCAGTCCTCAATGCTCATCAAGAGCATCTTGTCGGTAACAAATCGAGAATATTTAAGCATCAAGAGATTATATCTGGAACTGTTTGTGCGGGACGCTTCTGGTATCAAATCGATTGCAGAGGAACAGAGCCCAAAATGGTCTATATTTGGTATGCTTGCTGGGAAGCCAGACGTTTGCTTGTCTGGTTGCGTATGCGCAGAATTGTCGATGGTGAATACACTACCATTGAACTTGTCACCCAAGACGATTTGGAGGGCATCAGTTTTGTGAATAACCAGCGAGTGTCTGAAAGCGTGTCGCTCGTCCGAGAGTTGCTGGCATAAATCGAAGACAGTATAAGATTAACAAAATCAGAATTCTCTAAAATCTGAGACGGTAATTCTCTGGTTGTAATCGGCAAAGGAAAAAGAAGAGTTGTTTTCACATAAAAACAGGAGATTACTATTAGATCCGCTGAATGATGATAACCCAATTACGCTAAAATCAAATTATGAAAAAAAAGAAAAAACCTATAAGCCGTTCCGAAAATATGCGTCGCATCAAATCCAAAGATACAACAATTGAAATT
>DTYX01000822.1 GCA_012961655.1 Candidatus Poribacteria bacterium | reverse complement strand
TGGTTTCTATAAATCCAGGGATTGAAATTTTGGAAAGATCATCGGATTTGGGGACGATTCGCCCAAATCAGACGGTGAAAGGCACGCTGTTATTCCGCGTCCCGCGCACTTACAAAGTAGAGGCGGGCAGCACGTTGGATTATAAAGTTCGTGTGGAGGATATTCGCGGGGCGGATACCGCAGAACAGAACAAAACCCTTGGGTTGAGTAGCTTGCGTATCGAAACCATTGCGATGAGCGCGCAGCAGCCTATTTTGGCGTATTCGATTCAAGCTCCCGCTACGTTGCACAACGGACGCACAGCGCAGTTCCAGATAATCCCGAAGAACACAGGCACACTTGCTGCGAAGGGGGTAAATTTGCAACTGTCCACACAGAGCGCGACGGTGACACCGAGAAGCGTTTCGCTCGGTGGGCTTTCTGCGAACACTTCAGGCTTACCTCAACCTTTTACCGTCACGCTTCCCAGAACTTACAAGGAGCAAAATCTCACCCTTGACATCAAAATGACCCAAGCCGATTTTGTTGGGCTTACCAAAACCGAAACCTACCCGGTGGAACTCATCGCCCCTGATTTGATTCTCACAGACCGATTTTTCGACTCCTCTGGAGACGGAAAGATTGAACAAGGAGAGCGGGTTGAGTTGGAAATTAGGGTCACTAACAAAGGCAAGCTGGAATCGCTGAACACAATGTTACAGGTCTCAACATCCAAGTCAATGGTCAGAATTAAACCTAAATCGAAGAGTATCGGCACATTACCCGAAAACACAACTTCCGACCCGATGAAATTCACTCTGACTGTCCCACGCGGTGTGGAAGCTGGTGCATTGCCAATAATGTTAGAGGTAACCCAGACCGATTTTCCTGCCGTGACCAAAACCCTTGAATACACGATTTACGAAGTGGGCGCGGCTACGACGGTCGTAGAAGCTAAGAAGCCGGAAGAAACGCTGCAGCCTGAAGCGTTCCGTGGAAATCAACCGCCGACAATCTTGCCCGGCAACATTAAAGACAATCAGACTATTTACACGCGAGATTATCAGTTGCAAGTGTCAGTATCCGATGATAGCGGTTTGACCTCCGCTCAAGTTCGTCTCAATGGTCGTGTGATATACAATTCTCAGACTGACCCTTCAGCGGCGGATAAACTGAGAGATTCAGGTGGGATGTTGTTGAGCTTTATCCAACCGCTCACAACATTGAAAGAAGGCGACAATGAGTTAGTCTTCTCAGCTATAGACAACAACAACGAGAGAGCGGAAATAACCTTTCACCTGAACTACAATCCTAAAGCGCAAGTGATAGCGGGGCTTGATAACCCCTCCGATGTAGACGTGGAGATACCCAAAGGGAAAGCACGAAATCAAAATGCTGTGGCGTTAGTCATCGGGATAGAAAAATATCAGAACGTTTCCCCCGCGCTCTATGCTGATCGCGACGCTTTAGCCTTCAAGCAGTACCTCATCGACTTGATTGGTTTGAATGACGCCAACATTATCCATCGGATAAACGAGCGTGCCACGACGGGTGGCATAAAGACCGCATTGAGTCAATTGAAAAACTTAGTCACACCAGGTCAAAGCGATGTGTTTGTACTCTACTCAGGTCATGGCGCGCCCACTTTGGACGGCAAAGATAAGTTTCTCATTCCCTATGATTGTGATCCGAATTATCTGCAAGATGGAGGCTATCCACTGATGGGCTTTTACAAACGGCTTTCTGAACTGAATGCCAAATCGGTCATTGTTTTTATGGATGCTTGCTTCAGTGGTATGGATAAAGACAATAACTTGATTTTCGAAGATGCTAAACCTCTTTTCCGCACTGTTGAAGGAGCAGCGGCTTACCAAAATCTTGAGATATTCTCCTCGTCTACCGGCGCTCAGATTAGTTCCAGTTTCAAAGAACAACGACACGGCATGTTCACGTATTACTTGTTGAAAGGCATGCGCGGCGAAGCGGATTCCGACAAGGATGGAACGATTACACTTGCCGAAATGGAAGCCTATGTCAAAGAGCAAGTTTCCACTCAAGCCCGCCGCATGAATCGCGAACAGGAGCCGATGCTCACAGGGCAGAAGGAACGGGCGCTGGTGAGGTATGAGTAACACCCTTGTTCATTACTATTCAACGTCGAATTATCAGTACATTGAAAAATGTAGCGGCGTCTCTCCGTCTCGCCAGCGTAGTGGCGTCTCTCCGTCCCACCATTGTCCGCAACCATCAGGACGGGACGGAGAGCGTCCACTATGTGGTTGTAGTGGACGCTTTCCATCCCTGCCATGCCAAAAACACCATCTATCATGGATTTTGGATGTACTGATGATCAAAACCAAGAAAGGGAGAAAGGATATTAAACAGCGAGATTACAGTCGCAGAACTCAAACAATTCCTGACCGATGAAACCGAAGGCGTACCCTACTTGGCGCGGAGGCTGCACAGCAAGGAACAGCATCCTGATGTGTTTGGACAGGAGAGTAAAGTAATAGTGAGATATTAACATGGACATCAATATCCATGCTAAGTCAAAAAAAGGACGTAACTCTTTCTTTCGTGACTTAAAACGCCCTGTAGCCGAAGGGCTTGAGCCTGAAAAGATCGTCCGCTTCGCGGGGCTTCGCCTCCATTCGCCCCTCCGCTACGCTATGGGCTTTCTTTGATCGTAGGGGCGGTGGCTCTGTCCCCGCCTGTGATTTATCACAACGTTATGGATTACTGAACATCAAAATCAACATCAAAAGAAAGGAGCTTTTCAGATGAAACGCATCATTAT
Source organism: Candidatus Poribacteria bacterium (assembly GCA_012961655.1). Taxonomy (GTDB): domain Bacteria; phylum Poribacteria; class WGA-4E; order DTYX01; family DTYX01; genus DTYX01. The sequence goes on along the minus strand of DTYX01000822.1, from coordinate 4,572 downwards.
ACTAACCATCTCAATCATAGTGATCCTCGGGTGTGGTTCAAAATCCCCTCATTTCCCTTTTGACATCCCAAGTGACCCCAATTACCTGTATGCGCGGGCAACAGCCACATCCAAAGATATGCAACATGCCCTTAACACAGCGAAGGACGCGGGACGGGTGGAAATTGGAAGGCAGATGGAGACGAGAGTTTCGGCGATGTTCAAGCGGTTTATCGAGGAAACCGGGGGCGGTACAGACGCCGAATTGCTTCGCCAAACAGCCGATGTCTCAAAATCAGTAGTTTCGACCACACTGTATGGGTCTCGCGCTAAGAAGGAAGATGTCAAACAGGAAGGCGGGCTATACCGCGCTTATGTGTTAATGGAAGTGGCCATCGGAGAAGCAAATAAAGTGCTCGCGGCTCAGATCAAAGCGCAGGAACATCTCTACACACGCTTCCGCGCCGCGCAAGGGTTCAAAGAACTCGCCGAAGAAGTGGAAAAGTACGAAGAGTTCAAAAGGCAGCAAGGGTTACGATAGTATTTTCCAGCACAGGGGATTTCGTATATTTTTGTTAGTTTTCTAACAAATTGATTATATCTTTTACTTTTTTGTGCTATATTACTCTGGAGGTGATTTGATATGAAAACCGCACAAGTTAATCTTGCGTTCTTGCGAGGGCACGTGAAACATGGACAAATGACGCAACTCGCGAACAAGCTCAATATGCACCCCAATACGCTATCACGAAAATTGCGTGGGGATAGGAGCATGACGATTGACGAATTAAACGGTATTGCCAAAGCACTCCGAATTGGTGTTGACGAGTTTATCGCCTTCAAGGAAGATGGAGACCAGCCTATCGAAGACGATAATCCTTTAAGTATAGCACGGTTTGAAGAAGCCGCTGCTGAAGTTAGGCAACGTTATGATGCAGCAGGCTATACCGAATCGGACATTCCGAATATTATTGCAAAAGTCCGTTCGCAAATGCGGAAAGAGAGAGAAAATGCCAGCAAAGAAGCATAGGTTGAGAGTTGTCATAAACACAAGCGTCGTTATTTCCCATCTGTATGGTGGCGCTTCAAAAAAGGTTGTAGACCTATGGAAACATGGACATCTCCAACTTATTGTATCCGCTGAGATTGTAGAAGAATACTTGAGAGTGTTAAGCGAGCAAGGCTTATCAGAACACGCCTTTGAAGGATTTTCCAATTGGTTTGCCCACAAATCAAAAGTTACATCAGTTCGCCTTGGCACACACTTCAAGGTCTGAAAAGCCGCTTCGCCTCTCCACTTCGTTCCGAGCCGGGATGAAAATGATGATATGTTTTTGGATGCTGCTTATGCTGGAAAAGCAAAATACATTATTTCGTGGGACAAGGACTTGCTTGCAATAGAAGAATTCAGGGGAATCAAGATAGTCAATCCCGGTGAATTCCTTGAGATTTATGAACGAAGGTAGGATTAAAAACGGAAAACGGAAAACAGAAGACGGAAAACGGAAAAACCGATTTTCCCACGTTATCGCTTGACGTTCCCTGTGGCGAAGTACGAAGAATTCAAAGGGGAGCAGGGGTTATGATAGTACACTGTCACACTAATATTGACAGGTAGAACCGGAGTAGCAAGCTTCAGCTTGCGTTGACAACGCCAAACGCAGGCTAGAAGCCTGCTACTCCATTGTTATGCAAACTGGTCAATATAAATGTGACAATGCAATAGTGTTGTCTAAAATGGAGGTTTATCATTATGCGTTACACAAGCGTTTTTGTACTCTGCGTAAGTTTATTTGCTTACGCGTATGGAAACAACGTTTCCGTTGCGCAACAAGAAATAGACAAAAACAAGCGTTGGGCTTTAATTATCGGCATCAGCCAGTATGAGCGCAAAGACGATATTAATCCCTTGCGTTTTGCTGTGAACGACGCTACAGCTATCCGAGATGCGCTCATTGACCAGCAAACAGGGACATTTTTGGCTGACCATATCCTGCTTTTAACCGACACGGCACCGCAAAGACCAACAAGGGCGAATATCTTAGCGCGCCTTGCTGTTTTGAAAGATCAGACTCGCCCGGAGGATACCCTCTTAATCTTCTTCTCTGGACATGGATATCCAAAGGGACAGGAAATTTATCTACTACCGCAAGATGCACAACTTACCGTCTTGAAAGATACGGCAATTCCCTTAACAATGTGGAAGGAACGCATCGCACAGATTCCAGCACAGACAAAAGTAATCATACTTGATGCGTGTCATAGCGGCGGAGTTGAAAAGGGAAAGGGCGGCAGAGGCGAGATGTCCAGTCAGTTTGAACAATCCATTGCTCCCCCTGTTGGACAAGCGACGCTTTCTTCCAGCAGGCGAGAGCAAACATCCTACGAAGACGAAGAATCAGGGCATGGCGTGTTTACGCGGTATCTGCTGGACACTCTGACAGGAGATGGCGACGCCAACGGCGACAAAGTTATCACACTACAAGAAGCCAGCGATTATGTAGAACAGCGGGTTCGCGCGTGGGGATTTCAAAAAGGAAAGGTGCAAACGCCTTATCTCGAATCATCCCTGACGGAGGATGTGATATTAGCCATTGCAAAGCCAGCGGAGGGTGTCCCTCAAACCTATGGGATTCGCATCGATACTACTCCGCAAGGGGCAAAGATTATCCTGAACGGACAGGATACTCAGAAGAGAACGCCTCAGATTATCAACGTCCCACAGGTTGGAACGTATCTGATTGAACTGACGCTGAATGGCTACAAGCCCTATAGCGGGAGCGTGATAATCTCGGATAACCAAACTGTGATTCCTATTGCCCCATCTTTGCAAAGGTTGGATAGAACCACGCCCGAGCCCACAACCCAAGCTACAGGCATCCTTTACGTGAAGGCTCTTATTGAGAATCGAGAGGTTGAGGCGGATGTCTATATTGATGGAAAAAAGGTAGGCGAGACGACTTACCAGAACGCGGATATGCTTTCCCGCACTTATGAGATTGAAGTGCGCGGCTCAGAACTTTACCATCCCTACAAAGAGACTATTGTTGTGTCAGAAAATGAGACAACACGGGTTGAAGCGAACCTTTCCCCGGCATTTGGCAGATTGAAGGTAACAAGCGAGCCATCCGCCGCGTCGGTGGATGTGCTGGATATGTCAGATACGCGCAGAACAGGTGGGCAAACTCCGCTGAATGTTTCTCAAATCAAAAGCGAAACATACAAAGTCAAGCTCGAAAAAGACAGATATTACTACCCTGAAAACCGTACCGTAATTATCGAGGATGGCAAAGCGATTGAGGAATCTGTGGAGTTCCGCCCAAAGTTTGGGACATTTGTAATAACAAGCGAACCTTCCGACGCCGAAGTTATTTTCGATGGAGCATCAAAGGGTAACACCCCGCTTACACTCAATAGAGTTCTATCGGGCAACTACACGCTTGAGCTTCGCAAAGAACTCCATCTCGACTGGTCAGACACTGTTCAGATAAAGGACGGGCAGAAAAGAGAAATCCCGATAAAACTTCCGACAAACTACGGCACTCTGAAAGTAGACTACGAACCGAAAGGCGCAACTGTCTATCTGAATGAACAAAGACTCGGAAATACCCCACTTCCCCCTAAAAAGTTGAAACCGGGCACCTATTCCCTGCGCGTGATGGCAGGGGATAAATACCGCGACGCTTCGTTCAAATCAGTGGTTGTCATGAATGGCCAGACGCAACAGTTGGAGGGAGTGCTCAAACGGCTGAAAGGCGGCGTTACGGTTCTTTCCAACCCAGGCGAAGCAGATATTTACCTTAACGGCACGAAGGCGGGGATTACCCCGAAGAAGCTTGTTAACCTCGACGCCGATGATTACACGCTTACGCTGAAAAAGGAAGGATACGGGGATTACACACAACCCCTTCGCATCAGAGATGGGATGCTTCCCTCAATTGATGTCACATTGTCGCAGAAGGGCAACGTCAAAATCTTTTCCACTCCGGCAAATGCCGATATTTATCTGGATAGCAAGAAGGTTGGCGTCACTCCGAAGACACTTTCTGAGCTTGAGCCAAGCAACTACACACTTTACCCCTTGCGGGCGTCCGAAGGATAGAAAGGAAAAAAATGAAAGGTATTGGTTTGACAATCATATCTTTATGCCTATGTCTAACTTTGCTTTGCATCGGTTGCGCTGGAAAAAGGGAACCGCAAGTTCCTATCCCTCCGTCGCCTGCTTGGATTCCCGTCAAGGCAAACGACGCCCGATACTACTACGGCGTTGGCGGGCCGGTGAAGACTATGGACGAGGCAAAGCTCAAAGCGCGGGAGGATTTGGCGCGGAGCATCGAAGTGACCGTTGAATCTGAGATAAAACAGTTTGTCTACGAGAAGGACGAAGAGTACCATGAAGAGGTGATAGTTAAAAGTCGAAGCTACACCCTCCAACATCTCCCGGAAGCAAATATTGTGGGCAACTATCTCGACCCAAAGACGAAAAAATACTATGCCCTTGCGCGCATAGAGCGAAAGATTGTGAGAGATTTGATGGAGGCTCCGATTCGGGAGACGCAACGGGATGTCCAAAATCATCTCCGACGCGGAAGT
>DTYX01000821.1 GCA_012961655.1 Candidatus Poribacteria bacterium | reverse complement strand
TTAAAGATGGACTGATTAGCTACTGGAGCTTTGATAAGGCGGATACGTCAGGTAAAACGGCTAAAGACATTTGGGGGAATAATGATGGTACCACTGAAGGTAGCCCTAAGGTAGTTGATGGAAAGATACAAGAGGCTTTGGAATTTGCCGGAAAAGATGGTTATGTCGATTGCGGGGATGATAAAAGTATATCGAATTTCTCAAAAGCGTACTCCATCGAAGCCTGGGCGTATTTTGCAGTAGCAAGCAATTACCCTGGTATCTTTCAGAGAGGTGATAAAACAGCGTCCTCACAAATTGAAATATATATCCAGCCCGCTGCAAACCTGACAACGGTCCATAATAGAGACGCAATATACTACGTATACTGGAATCCTGTCCCGCTGGAGCAATGGACCCATATTGCCGTTGTTTGGGAGAAAGAAGAATGGACCGTTTATTATGATGGTGTCAAGCAAGCTAAAACTGGCGGCGGAGGCGCAGCAGCAGATCCAAACACAGGAAAGACCTGTTACATAGGTCTGGGTTACACCGACCATTCAATGAATGGCATCATTGACGAAGTGAATATTTACAATAGGGCTTTAACGGAAGCTGAAATACAACAGAACTATAAGGCAACATCTAATAAGCTTGCCGTAGAACCAGTGAATAAGCTAGCTACCACATGGGCACAGATAAAGAATCACAAGTAATAATAACACCTTGCCAAATAAAGCGTCTGCAAAAAAGTGGAGTATTACCTGGGCGAAGCTTGAAGCACAATAATATTAAGCTGATGGAAACCCGTTTTCGCCAAGAAAACGGGTTTCTATTATATGAGGAATTGGACTAAAATGGAGGAAATTTATTTATGGCTTTAACAAACCGGAAAATCCGCGTTGCCATCTACGGGTGTGGAAGATTTGCTAACCGAGTTCGCATCCCCAATCTACTAAAACTCGACAACGTGGAAATCGTCGCTATCTGTGACGCCAATTTGCAAGCCCTCAAATCAACGGCTGAATCATTCAATATTTCCAAAACCTATCAGGATGGACATGAAATGCTGGATGGCGAAGAGATTGACGTCTTCTATTCCGTCGTTCCAGCTTATGCGCGCACCGATGTTGAAGCCACCGCCGCCGCAAAAAGCATTCATATCTTCAGCGAGAAACCACAGGCGATTAAGATGCAGGTCGCAAACAAAATCGACGCTGCGATTCGTAAATCCGGCGTCATCGGTACCGTTGGCTTCCGAGAACGTTATCGCCCGATTTTTCAGGAAGCTCGCAAATACCTTGAGGATAAAAAAATTGTGCATGTCCGATTCCAGAGCATCAGGGGATTACCCGCTTCTCCGCCCGCAGAGCAAAAAGATTTCTGGTGGGCGCAGATGGACAAATCTGGCGGATGGGCGTTGGATTGGGGCGTCCACGCAACGGACTACGCCCGTTTCATGACCAACCTGAACGTTGTCCGGGCGCAGGCTTTCTACTGTCAGCGTTCAGCATATCACGTCCCGCTTTCCTGTTCTTTCAACTACTGTTTTGCCAATGGCGCGACGATGACGATGGCTTTTGTCGCAGCCTCCTCTGGCGGTCTCCGCGATGAGCCGTGGTTTACCATCTTCTATGAAGGCGGCTGCCTCGCGCTCCATCGGTATAATCGCATTGAAGTCAATGGTGAAACTATTTATCAGGCGGAGAAATTCGACCCCTGGTTTGAAGAAGATCGAATTTTTATTGAAGCCGTGCGCACAGGGGACACCAGCGCCTTGATGAACGATTACCACGATGGTCTCTTCTCCTTAACCCCAGTTCTCGCCGGTTGGGAATCTGCCCGCCGAAACGGTGAGTGCATCGATGTACCAGCGTTTATGGAAGCGGAATAATGAAAAGATTTTCAAACAGAATCAACAACCATTTTTGCCAAAACCACTCTCATTTTCCTTGAGCCAATTTCTTCATTATGGTAAACTTTCTCTTGAATAAATTACCTCGACAATGTTAGATTTCGCCCAAGATTCTATCTTGGCTTTGGCTCCAAAAAACCAACTTAGAAAGTTGGGCTACGATTAGATCGAATCTCTAATTTAACATTGTCAAATTACACTCTGACAAACAAAAAGAAAGGTGAGATTTTATGAGAACTTTGATTTTGGGGTTGCTAATAACGAGTTTGGCTTTTGTGCTGTGCAACTCTTCGAAGGCAGTTGATGAATCTTTAGTGCTGTACTTCTCATTCGATGAAGGAAAGGGAAACAACGTCAAAGACGATTCTTCCGCCGGAAACAATGGTACACTGCAAGGAAAAGCAGAATGGGTGGATGGCAAATCAGGTAAGGCGATGCGTTTTGACGGAAATGGTTTTGTCGAAGTCCCACATAATGAGAACCTAAATGTGTTAAAGAATCGGGGACACACCGTTAGTTATTGGCTCAAGTGGGATGGACAGGGCGCCAGTTGGTCGCCGTTCATCGCCAAAACGTCTGGAGGTGGTCCGACGGAAGATAATTTTCACACTTGGGTTGGGGCAGACCAGGTATGGGATTACGAAAACCAACCAAACGGCCAGACTCACGCCGTTACTAAGATTCCCCTGGATAACAATTGGATCCATTTAACGGTAACACACGACGGCAAGCAAACCGTTTCCTTTTACATCAATGGTGAGGAAGACAAAGCTACCAACGAGCTTAAAACAACCGTCGGAAATGATGTTAATGTTCATGTGGGCGACGACGGGAAGGGGAACAAAGGAGCCGGCGCCATCGACGAGTTAGTTATTTTCAGTCGTCCACTGACAGCGGAAGAGATTAAGATACTCTATGAGGAAGGAGTTGAACCATTTTTGGGCATAGCGCCAACAGGTAAACTCGCCACTACCTGGTCTTTACTCAAAAGCCAATAAAAGTTTAGACTTCCGAAGTCTACGAGACTTCGGAAGTCTGACAGAGAAGGGAGACATGACAGCTAATCCGAACAATCTTAATGACGCCGAAGATACGCCCACCTACTCAGTTGAGCAAGCGACGGAGGTAATCCGTTCCAGATTTCCTGACTTCACGATTGAGGACATCTATTTTTGCGGCGAAGGCTCTGATTTCTGCGCTTATGCTGTCAATAACGACTACATCTTCCTCTTTGGCACAGACCAAGAATCGGCAGAGCGGTTGGCCTGGGAACAGCATTTGCTTCCCAGACTTCAGAGCAAACTGAACATTGCGCTCCCACAGTTTGAGGCTGTCTGCTCCATGGATTGGAGATGCAGATTATGACCTCTACTACCTGCAGGAGGAACATGGTGAGGATTTTCTCGAAAAATTGCTCAGATGGTATCATCACGACGACCCCGGACGACTACCTTGGAAATGCCGTCTCTTTTACCTGTTGAGATGTCTTGATGAGATTATCTGGGGAATGGAAGATGGTCATCAGAAGCACGTTGAGGAGGGATGGCGGGACCTGAAGGAGTTTCTCAAAGGAGGGACAAAAAATGGATAAAAAAATTGGCTCCGCAATCATTGCTTTTGCAGTTTTTATCCTTCTTTTAATGAAGATAGATGCTTACGCGGTGGAAAACGTAATCCAAAATGGTGATTTTGAAGATGGACAGATAGGATGGGCTGTTGCAGCCAGAGGAGCCGCTGCCATGGACTTTGTAATTGATGATACACAATCCGTAGTAGGGAAAAAATCGGCTCGCTTCGAGATAAAAAACGTCGGCGGTGGCGGCGTCCATGACCTAACGCTCGATTGCCAAACACCAATCTCAATCAAGAACGGTAAGACCTATACCGTAGATTTCTGGCTCAAGTCTGAAAAAGACCGCACCATCACCATCGATTTTCTGATGAATCATGACCCCTGGACGCGAGCCTTTCAGGTGGAGAATATTCCCATCACGGCGGAATGGCAGGTAAAATTTCATACTTTCAAAGCCGTTTTTGGCGACAACAATATGATATTCCTCTTCTCGTTCTCAAAAGCGTCCAACCAAAATCCTAAAGTTACTACCTGGATTGACCATGTTCGCTTTTACCAAGGGGAATATGAAGAGGAGAATTTATCGGAAAAATCTAAGGCGGTTACGCCTGACGGCAAACTGCCTTTAACTTATGGATGATAACTTTAAACGCATTCAAAACATAACGATTTTAGGCGTCGGTTTAATCGGAGGTTCACTGGGTCTGGCGCTCAGAAAACACAACTTTTCGGGAACCATCATGGGATTGGGCAGGCGGCTTAGCACTCTTGAAATAGCCTTAAAGAAAGGCGCGGTGGATGGAATTACCCTCAATTTTGCTGAAGCGATTGAATCGACGGATATAGTCGTCATCTCAACTCCCGTCGAATTAATCGCGCCGATGACAAAGCAGGTCGCAAAATATGCCAAGGATGGGTGTATTATTACGGATGTAGGAAGCGTCAAGCGTGTGCCGGTTTCAATTATCGAAAGTTTTTTGCTCACGTCTTTGCGAAGCCAAAACGTGAATTTGCATTTTGTAGGCGCTCATCCGATGGCGGGTTCAGAAAAATTCGGCGCTTCAGCGGCGCAAGCAAACCTGTTTGAGAATGCTCTCTGTATTTTAACACCTACCGAGAAAACCAATCTCAAAGCGCTTGAGATGATAAAATCTCTTTGGCGCACTGTTGGCGCCAATGTCACAGTAATGTCGCCAACTGAACACGATTTTCTCATCGCCGCCGCAAGCCACCTGCCTCACCTCACCGCATGCCTGCTTGCCCGAACGGTCGGCGATATTCAAAACAGCGCCGGCAACGCCCTGGATTTCACCTCAACAGGATTTTCAGATACTACCAGAATTGCCTCCGGTTCTCCTGACATCTGGAAGGGAATTTTCATGCAAAATGCCGATATGTTGATTCCACTGATTGAAACGTTGATTGAAAATTTGGAGGCTTTCAGGAAAACACTCGTGGAGAAGGATGAAGAACAACTTGAAAGGATTCTGACGCAGGCGAAGAGGGTTCGAGATTCCATCAACAAGTGAAAATCAAGTGTTGAATGATATATCTTTTAGTATATTGGAAAAAGACACCCTTATAGCTAAGAATGCGATAGAGTGTATTCAAACGTC
>DTYX01000820.1 GCA_012961655.1 Candidatus Poribacteria bacterium | reverse complement strand
GGTTTGTAATTTCCCATTTTTGATGAAGTGAGTGGTGAGAAAACAGTTCTTACTAAAAATGTTAGATGGGAAACATCAAGGAATTGGTAGAAATGCGCCAGCGGATAACTAAATTGGAAGCATCAGAAACGCAGCACAAACATACTGCGGACATTCTGCAGGTGCAGACGGAAGAGGCATTACAGGCTTCTGTCCGACAATGGCAGTCCACTTTTGACGCCATTGAGGACCTGGTTGCTATCATTGACAAAGACTACCGGGTGGTGCGAGCCAACCAGACAATGGACAAGTTTTTCGATGGCGCAAAGGTGCTCGACGCACACTGTTATGAACTGTTTCATGGCACTGAAGAAGCAATCCCCAGCTGCCCTACTTATCAGACATTTCGCTCTGGCGAAGCTACACACGCGGAGTTGTGTGAACAGCACCTTGGTGGTCATTGGTTTGACGTCTTTGCCTATCCGATTAAAGACAAAGACGGCACAGTTCAACAAGTGGTGCATATTGTCCGCGACATCACAGAGCGGAAGAAGGCGGGGGAGGAGCTACAGGCATCAGAAGAAAAATATCGTCAGGTGGTAGAGAATGCCAACGAAGCTATTCTCGTGATTCAGGATATGGTGATTAAGTTCCTCAACCCTAAAACCATTGAGATTTTAGGTTATTCAAAAGAGGAGGCGCTGCGTGAGAGCGAGGAAAGAGCAAAAGCACAATACAAGGGTATTCCAATTCCTACCTATACCTGGCAGAGAGTTGATGATGACTTTGTGTTGATAGACCACAACGATGCCGCCGTGGCGATTACGCATGGAAAGATTGCCGATTTCGTGGGGATAAAAGCCAGTGAATTGTACCGAGATGCGCCGAAGATACAGGAGGAAATATATCGATGCTTTAGTGAAAAGGCCTCAATCGAACGGGAGATGCTTTATCGGTTCAAATCCACGGGCGAGGAGAAGTACCTCGCGGTCAAGTACGCCTTTGTTCCCCCCGACTTGGTTTTGGTCCATACAGAAGACATCACAGCGCGCAAGTGGGCAGAGGCTGAACTGCGAATCAAAGAACAAGCTATAGCCTCCTCCATCAGTGGTATTGTCCTCGTAGACCTTGATGGCGCCATTATCTATGTCAATCAGGCTTACCTTGACATATTTGCCTACAGCAGTGCAGAGGAAGCGATTGGGCATAAAATGACGGAAGTCGCGGCCGACAAAGAGATAGCGCAGAAGCTTTTAACCGCCACGCAAACCAAGGGGTGGTGGAAGGGCGAAATCCGTGTTCCTGTTAGGGATGGTAGAACCATTGACATCCTATTATCGACAAACCTCGTCAGAAATGAGAAGGGCGTTCCCATCGCCATGATGGCGTCTGTCACTGACATCAGCGAGCGCAAGCAGGCAGAGGAGCAACTCAATGCATCTCTCAAAGAGAAAGAGGCGCTTCTGAGCGAAATTCACCATCGGGTTAAAAATAATTTGCAGGTCATTTCCAGTCTGCTCAGGCTTCAGGAAAGGGATATAGAAGACGAAAAATATAGTGAGATGTTCCAGGACAGCCGGAACCGGATCCGGTCGATGGCTCTCATCCACGAGAAACTTTACCGCTCTGAAAACTTTGCGAACATTGATTTTGCTGAATACATAAAGAGTCTGACAAGTGATTTGTTTCGGGCTTATAAAGGTACAGGTAGAATTGCGTTCAAGATGGATATTGAGGAAGATGTTTCGCTTTCCATTGATACCGCCATTCCGTGTGGGTTGATTATTAACGAACTGGTTTCCAATTCCCTGAAACACGCCTTTCCCGAAGGTAGAGAGGGCGAAATAGGAATCTCCATTCGCTCTATTGAAGATGAGCTTGAGCTTGTAGTCAGCGATAACGGTGTCGGCATGCCGCAAAATTTGGATATCCGAAAGACTGAATCATTGGGATTACATCTGGTCTCTATTTTGGCGGAAGGGCAACTTCATGGCGAGATTAACCTTGATAGGAGTGAGGGAACTCTCTTTACTATTAAATTCAAAGAGACAAGAGATACTGTCAAATAGAAACAGCTTAATCCCTCCAGCGCTCATAAGGATGGAAGGAAGGCATGATAACTGTTGTTCCTTTGAGATACGATACGGTTTTTAAGAAGGCTTTTGGTAATCAAGAGAGAGAAGGAGATAGCCCTTTCCATGTTGCAAAAGGATATGGATATTGCTCTGATTTCAGAGATGACTGGACTAAAGCCAGAGG
>DTYX01000819.1 GCA_012961655.1 Candidatus Poribacteria bacterium | reverse complement strand
TTTTAGTTCAAAACTTGCTATTTTCTCATTGGTATGCCCATAAATACAAAGAATTTCTATATCTCTTTTTGCATATTTGTCTATGGAATAAGGAACTATCAATGTATCCAGAAGATTTAAAATATATGGAGTCCCACGAATGGGCTCGACGTGAAGATGATATTGCCGTTGTCGGAATTACATTCTATGCGCAGCAGGAGATTCAGGATGTCGTCTATATCGAATTGCCCGAAGTCGGCGTCACCCTCGAACAACAGAAAGAGTTCGGCGTCATCGAATCGGTCAAATCCGCCTTCGACCTCTACGCTCCTGTCAGCGGCGAAGTTGTCGCAATCAATGAAGCCTTAGAGGAGGCGCCGGAATTGGTCAATGAAGACCCCTACGGCGAAGGCTGGATGATAAAGATTAAGATGGTTAATCCAGACGAATTGGATAAACTTATGACAGCAGAGGATTATCAAGCGATGATTGAGGTGGAAGAAGAGTAATTACTAAGGAGCCAACTTAGAAAATTGAGCTACCACTAGAAAACAAATCTTTCAATAGCCTTGGCAACGCCATCATCGTTGTTCGAATCCGTCACGAAATCAGCGATTGCTTTGACCTCGTTGGGTGCGTTGTCCATCGCAACGCTGAGATGCGCGTATTCCATCATTTCTAAATCGTTAAAATTATCTCCTATTGCCATAATCTCTTTCTGGTCGATGTTATGAAGTTTTGCCAGATGTTCCACCGCTGCCGCTTTGGAAGCGCCGCATCGAAGGACTTCGAGGAACCAGTATTCCAGGTTGAAAAGACGACCGGATGTGAAGACATTGGCATCTATATGATTTTTAAGGATGGGCATTACATTTTTTATGATTGCCTCCTGATGAATGGCAACCAGTTGCGTCGGGTTGTGGTCAAGATAACTAAGCAAGTCATCTGTTTTATGAAGAATGCTCTCTTTGGTGCTCATATATCGGACATAAGCTTCATTGGTTGGGTCGATGGATTCATAAACCAGTATATGCTTTCCTTTGTGAAAATCGTAAACTATCGGTTCGAGGGCAAACTCTTTCATTAACATCAACCCATGGCGGGCGTTTTGCTGGTCTAAAGTCCAGTGCGCAATCATCTGCCCATTGCTTGAATTGACGATTTGAGCTCCGTTATGCAACACCAATGGCAACTCAAAGTCGAATCCCCCAACCACTTTCTGCGCCATAAAATAGCTTCGTCCTGTGCATAATACCACAATGACGCCTTGTGCAACCGCTTTTTTTAATGTTGCATAGTTTCTCTCAGTTATTGTGCCTTGTGTATTGAGTAATGTGCCATCTATATCGATAGCTATGAGTTTGTAGTTCATTTCAAATCCAGTGTAGGGCAAACTGTCTAGTTTGCCAATATGAGCTGGACAATTACACGGCTACGCGAGCTAGACAGCTTGCGCTACTACATAAGTATACCCTCCGCGTATTTTCTCCAGTCCACTTGCGATTCATAGTAATTTCTATGCGGCTTAACGGGCTTTCTAACATCTTCGATTCTTTCCCCCAAGACTTCGATATTTTCCAACTTTCCTATTCCGAATCCAATCTTGTCAGCATAGTAGATATGCGCGACTTCTCTGGGGTCAAATCCCATGATTTCCGCCATCACAGCTTCCGCCGCCACGACATCTGCGCTGGCGACGACAACGCCTAAATCAACGGGGTCGCCACCACCCGGACCGTTTCCCTCCATCGCTTCTATGCCATCTATTACGCCCAAGTCGAGTTTGACCTTTTGAGCAATTGTAACGATATTTCGAGATAAAATGCAATTGCTTTTGTACGACATCGGAATGGGGCCTTCGTGATATTCTCTTGAGTCCCCGTGAGCCCAGACCTGCTCTTTTCTTGGTATGCAACCTTGCATATTCTTTATCGCCAGTGTACATTTTGTGTGGTCATGTGTTTTGGCTCGCGCTACGGATATGGTGTAATCAGCATCCAGCGCTGTCTGGGAAAATTTGACAGCGCGCTCCTCGCCTGTCATCGTGAGAAGTTGGATTTCACCAAATTCATCATTATTAACATCGAGCAATTGAACATCGTCATATTCACGTTCTAAAAGATTATATCCGAAGTTTTCATAGGCTTTGAAAATACCTCCTGTACCTTCTCCTATAACAATTCGCGTCGGTTTGAAATCCTGGATAAAATCGATAACAGCTCTGACAGCATCTACATGTGTCACAGCAAGAAGTTTGGATACAGATACCAGATTGGGTTTGATAAAAACTGACTTATTATTAATCCTGTCCGCTTGAATATCATCTCTAATTTCGTTCAAAGCTTCGGTCACAGCTTTTATTCTTTCCTTACTAGCAACTACACTAACACAACTCATTTTCAAATCTCCTATTCATATTTCCTTAACAGTTTTACCAAATAAATCGTTCCCCATAGTTATCTTTAATTTTCCGCGGTAGTATCTAAAACTTCAAACACTCGTTCAGCAGGGAC
>DTYX01000818.1 GCA_012961655.1 Candidatus Poribacteria bacterium | reverse complement strand
GCTACAACGAATTTTTTCATGGGGAATTTGTATGAGAAACAGAAATTCCTTTTATTGACAAAAATAGGCGCTTATGCTAAACTAAAATATCACTCAAGGTTTATTTTATTACTTATGAAAGGAGAGACGTTTTCTCCGGCCAATTATTATGATAAGTAAAGAACTCAATGAAGTGAAGAGAGCACGCACTATTGGGCCTTTTTGGCGCGCAAGTCTCTTTCAGATAGCGAATAAACCCTGGCTTTTAGCAATTCTGTCTGGAGTTTTAATAGTATTCAGTTTTCCCAGCTTCAACCTATCTTTCCTCGCCTGGATATCTATGGTGCCACTGCTAATACTAGTGAAGAAAGTTCAGGTGAAAACCGCTTTTATTTTGGGTTTGGTCGCGGGATTTTTCTATTTTCTGGGGATGACTTACTGGATTATCCCCCTGGCGCCTTATGCAAATATCGCTATAACGATATTTGCCACCCTTCTTTTGACAGGTTACCTGTGCGTTTACACCGGATGTTTCTTGCTACTTTTGAAACTTGGAATAGATGCTCTGCCGATGTCCCAAAAAGATTCGTCGCTGGCTAAATTACCATCTGACCTAGCTTTCATCTTCCTTCCTCCTATAGTTTGGACAGCCTTGGAACTTATCCGCGCTTGGTTGCTGACAGGGTTTCCATGGGGTAGCATAGGATATTCACAGTGGAACAATCTACCTGTGATTCAAATAGCTTCATATGTGGGCGTTTATGGTATCAGCTTTATAGTCGTGCTTGTCAATGCCGCGATTGCACACTTTATTCTTATTCTGCCGGAATGGCGGCGTGGACTTTACGCGGTTGTTTTACCGGCGGTAATTCTCATTGCAATATCTACTTACGGTTCCATCCAATTGGCGCGACCTCTATCGGGGCAGAAACTGAATATTGCTATCGTGCCAGGTAATATCCCCCAAATGGAAAAGTGGAAAGGCGAAAATCTTTTCGGCATTTTCAGTAAATATTTGCAAACAACGGAACGTTTGGCTGGGGAAAAACTAGACCTGATTGTTTGGCCGGAGACGTCTGTCCCTACTAATTTACTCAGACGCCCAAATATGTTCAAGCAGTTGAAATCAACAACACAATTGCTCAATACCCCGCTTCTATTTGGAATTCCATATTACGACGATGACGCTAACAGCTACAATGCGGCATTTCTGCTCTCTCCTGCTGGGGAGATTGTGGATAAATATTATAAAATTCATCTCGTGCCGTTTGGTGAGTATACGCCTCGGCGATTGAAACAACTTTTGCCAGAAGTCATCCGCGAGAAAATCATTGGGGTAATGGATTTTGATAAGGGCGAGACATTTACGATTTTTCCCTTGCACGTCGTCAAAGATGATGTTCGTTATCATCCTGCCGCGGCAACTTCGCCAGCGGATTCATCGAAATTTAGCATAGTTATCTGCTTCGAATCTGCTTTTCCCGATTTCTTTCGTAAATTTGTCAAATCAGGCGTAAATTTCATGGGAGTTGTTACGAATGATGCATGGTTCACAGGTACTGCCGCGCCAGAACAGCATTTTACCATGAGCGTCCTTCGCGCCATCGAAAATCGAGTATCCCTTTTCCATGCCGCAAATGGAGGCATATCAGCGATAATTGACCCGTATGGTCGAATTAGTCCCAAGGTGGTAAAATATCCTGAGAATGATTTTATCATCGGAGAGATTTATTTAAGTCGCGATAGAACATTTTATACTAGCTATGGAGACTGGCTGCCGGGGATTTGTCTAAAATTGACGGTGGCTTCTCTTTTGTGGATAGCAGTTATTCGGATTAAGAGGCGCTCAATTGGCAAGCGGATGCCGCATTGGGAGTATGGCATAAACGGAATTGGTATTTTTCTGTTCCAAGCTCGAGAGCCGAGGTTATAGTGAATACAAGCTACGTAGAGAATAACAATAGGCGAAGCAAGCCTTTTCGAGTATCGGAATTTGAAGACGTTTTAGCTGAACTTAAAGGAGTTGTCGAGCGCATTCGAGATATTCAGCAGTGTTTAGTCGAAGCGAATCTCCTTCTCGTCGCGGGTATTGCTAAACAGTTTGCCTTCCGTGACTATCCTCTTTCATTTCTTGACCTGATGCAGGAAGGCAGCATTGGATTGATGAGAGCTATCTATAAATTCCGCTTAGAGAAAGGTCACCGGTTTAGTACGTATGCGACCTGGTGGATTAGACAGGCAATGCGGCGCGCGGATGAATGAATTAGCTGAGGCAGTTAATACCACTAAGTCAAAACTTTATAATCTTCTCCAAACGCCCAAAGACCTATTGTCGTTGGATTCTCCCGTAGGAGAATCAGACAATCGGGCAACAGTCGTGGATTTAATCATCGATGAGATGACAATTTCGCCAGAAGAGGAGATATTGTCCCAAGGGCGTCAGGAAATCATGGAAAATCTTCTTTCGACTTTGAGCGCGCAACAAGCACGGGTTATAAAATTACGCTATGGGTTGTTTGATGGGCAAGACCATACTCTGGCTCAAATCGGCGAACGACTGCAGATAAGCCGCGAACGCGTCCGCCAAATTGAGTCAGAAGCCCTCAACAAATTGCGCCATCCTAACCGCAGACACTACTGGGAGGAACTATTTGAATGACAAGTAGTACGTGACACCTGCTCACTTCCTCAGAATAGATTGATAAGATGTAGCAAAAATAATACAAATTGCCCATGATAGAATTTTCGTAGCCTAAGTCGCAAGACTTCGGCCGGTTGCTTCGGACAAGCTTCAGAATTGTTGCCAATTCTGCTACACTACTTTTCCGTGTGGGGGATTTCTGCAAAAATGATATTTCTCTTGACCCGCTACTGCGACAATGCTATAATTATTGTAAAAAAGCGGGTAAAAACAATGAGAACATAATTTGCTACCATTACTTTCCCCATTGACATCGGTCTTTTGCTCAAATCCACCGAGTTTTAAGTAAGTTCGAATTAAGTTTGTCCACTTTTGTCGAAAGAGATTTCCATGGAACTGGGTTCTGGG
>DTYX01000817.1 GCA_012961655.1 Candidatus Poribacteria bacterium | reverse complement strand
CTCTACTGTAACAGTTTTACCACCTTGAACGACTTTGGGATAGCTTTTGGAGTATTCTTCCAGGCATTTGCCGACGGTGACGACAAAGATGTCGATTTCTGACATATCGGGATGTGATTCTTCAAGCCGAAGTAAATCTTCCTGTGCTTTCAAATAAATCGTGTCTTTGAGGGTATTCCAATTTACTTGTTCCGTAACAAGTTCCCGCTTTCGACAGACAATGATGGTATCATACTGAATATTTTCCACATTCATGATATGCGTGGAAGTTTCTGATTCTGCATGAATAGGATAGACTGCTTTGATATAAAAATCCGAATCTAAAACGGTTTCAAGTACTGACGCCCACGCCCAGTTCTCCTTGTGGTGAAATGTAAACGCAACCAGACCGCCGTCTTTTAGAACGCGATTGCATTCTGTAAAAACTTGCGTTAATCCATCCGTGAAGAAATCATCATCTTTACCAGCCGCGACATTTTTGACAATCTCTCGCGCTTTGGAAGACAATTCTGATTGGAAACATTCGTAAGTTTGATTTAAACCGAGCCATAACCAAACATGAAAAAAATCAGCAAGTTCCGCATATTGCACATTATCGCAATACGGTGGATCCGTAATGACTAAATCAACGGACTTATCTGGGAGAAAGTCCATGTACTCTGATGTTTGACATTTGAGTAACACATTACCTTTGCCCAATTCCAATTCTTCAAAGGAATCTACCAAAACAGCTTCAATAAGCTCTCTTGTTTGGATTTTACGCGTGTTTCCATCGGCATCTACTTCGGTTTCATACGGAGCATCACAGTATTCTTTGCTCGCGATGACTTTTTTAACGCTGTTTTTGAATGTGCCCTTTCCAAAATCTGTACCCCAAACATTATTTTCGGCTGCCATGTCCGTAGGCCAAAAAGCGTGATGGGAGAATAAATTTTGCATGTTCCTGTAGCTAGCATTGTATTTGCAGAACATATTGTTGTAATCTACACTCCCTGAAAATGCAATGAGAAAGAATTCTCTGATGTTTTCATCCTCAATTTTAAGAATTTGTTCAAGAAGTCTCGAAAGACATAATAATTGTCGCTCATTGAACATCTGGTAGAAATACTGATAGCCATAATTGATTGGTCTCGGGTCACATCTCCCTTCTTCAGGGATCATCTGCCTGGGAAAGAGCAAACTATCTTTCAATGTATCGAATTCTTGCTTTGCTGATTCATAAAGATTTATGTCAACATCAGTAATCTTTTTGTATCCTTTGAATTTACAATGCGTACAATAAACTTCCTGAACGTACATTTCCATTGGGAGAATTTCATCTTGGCTTTTTGCTGAATCCAGAATTTTTGATTTTAAGCCACAATTGCGACAAGTAAAACTTCCTCTGCTCACAGTTCCCTGCTGTGGAATAAAAGAGTAACCACATGAGGGACATAAGGTTCTCACTTTAAAGCTATCATTTGTTTCAAAAACTGATTTGCATTCAGGACAAAAGATGTAGTATGCTTCCTTTCTTTTTTTGGTACCTTTAATCGTTGCAATTCGATAACTACTGAACAAGGGAACTTCAGCATGGCAGGAGATGTTAGGACAAGTAGCTTTCTTGACCCAGAATGTGTACATGACATCTGCTTGTTTGTTGCATGACGGACAAGTTGTCCGATAATATTTCTTGATATCCTCTCCGATTGCTTGCTCGAGTTGGTCTAAAGTTTCTCGTAGTGCTGCCAAATCAACTGGCTCTATCTCTTTTTTCACTGTAAACCACGCAACAGGTTGAATGTCTACGCCAACCATCTTACAGCCAAGCTTTAAACCTTCAACGATTGTAGTGCCGCCTCCCATGAATGGGTCTAAAATGATGATATTATTCAATCTATCATGGATTAAGCGGTTATAATCGGGGAATTCTTTGTAATATGCCTTATTCCAATCAAAGCATTCCTCATCAAGAGCGGCGGACAGAATAATCGTTCGGAAAACACACGACAATCTGCGCGCCCACCATTTGTGAAGATTATAAATCGGTTTTCTCCCACCGACAGGGGCTTCTTTTTTAGCAAGTCTATTGACTTCTTCAATCGGAAAATCCTTTTCGATGTATGCTGCCATGATTGTCTCCTTCTATGTTTTCCTCGCTTTCAAATAGGGGACGATAACTTCCATGAACGACAATCCCCCGTGATTCAATGCGCTTGCTTGTCCTTTCGTGGGCCAAGCGTAGCGTCCAAGGATAGAAGCGTAACCGGGAATCACCTTGACTCGATTCGGCAGAGATTCTAACTCACTTAAACCTGTGCTGGTAGAACGTCCCCAGCCAAATTTTTTACCAATCAATTTCTGTTCGGAACCTGGTAAATCCCAGAAGCAACCGGGAGCAAGGTTGATATAGCCATGGTCGGATGTAATGACAATCTCTTTCGCGTTGATTTTCAGCAATGATTTCAAAATGGTCAACGTGCGTTGGAGAATTTCTTGATAGCTTAAAATCTGCGTTTTGCCCTTGTTTTTGCCGTGTAGCAATACATCGGGAAATCGTACCCAAAAAACCTGTTTATCAGTATTTCTCCAAAAGCTCATCTCTGTGTTGCTATCATCTGGGATAAAATAATACTGGAAATCAAGGTTGCTTTTGGGTTCCATCTGAGACGGCGAATCAAATCCAAATACGTATTGTGTGAATATTTCAGTCTCCGATGGGATTTGTGCCAGGGCATAGCTTTGGTTGACACGGTATCCTGCTTCGGCAAGCGTATTTGCGATGACGGGCGCTTCTCGCAGAGACAATCCATCGAATATTATCAGACAGTAAGTATCTTGATTAAGAAGCTGCTTGAGCTTTTGCTCTTTTAGCGACTGTTCAAAGATTCGTTCATAAATTTCAAAGTAGACTGCGTTTATGTTGCGCTCGATTTCCGATGTTTTTTGTTCACAGACAGCGAAATACCCATCAGCCCCATGCTCGAGGTACTGTTCATAAGTCCATATCGTCTGAGTCAATATTTCCCAGATGAGATGAACGGAATCTTCAGTTTCAATTAAGCGATGCAGTAACTCAACTGACATTTCTTTCTACCTTTACGATGGCTTGAATTTCTCCGGACGGAATGTTGGGCAACTTGTTCAGATTTTGCAACAGTTCATTTTTGGTATAGCTTCCGTTCAGTTGGAGTTCCACTGCC
The DNA here is from genome assembly GCA_012961655.1 of Candidatus Poribacteria bacterium. Lineage (GTDB taxonomy): Bacteria > Poribacteria > WGA-4E > DTYX01 > DTYX01 > DTYX01. The sequence continues at coordinate 2,825 of DTYX01000817.1, read as the reverse complement.
ACCTTCAAGCTATCTTCGGCGCCAACTGGAATCTTTCCGATTAATTTTTGGTAATCCGCTTTGATTTTATCCCCTTTCATTGTAGTGTTCATTTTGATAGTAACGCCCCGGATAGTGCCTGTAGTAGCAACCGTTTTCTCCAACTGGTCAATCAAACCGCCTATATTGCTAAAAATAGCGGTTTGTACGGTTTCAATCGTGGTTGTGATAGTTGTCGGTTCATCGGAGCCGCCTTCTTTGACCTTAGTTCCCCCTGTTCCACCCTCCTCTTCCGTGGGTGGTTCATTGGGTGGTATTTCCTCTTCCGTTGGGATATTTTGCGGAATGGCTCGCTTCACTAACGTGGAATCGTCCAAGAAATTAGGCAACTTGTTTCCATAATAGATTTTGCCCTGTCCAGCATCCAACACGACTTTCTCTTCCTGGCACAAATCCAAGATGGAATCTTTTAGCAAATCTTCTGAATGGAAAATTGGGAATCCCCGCTGTTTCAAGAACTGTGTGCCCAGCGCTTTCACGGTCAATTGGTCGTTGCTGTTTTCTACCAGTTTAATAATAGCGTTTTTGTAGCTAACTTTATCGTAACTATTGGCAATTTCCTGGTCAACCAATTTTTTGTCCAACGTGATATTCGCATTGATGAGTCTGACGCCCTGGTCAAGTTGTACCCATTTTTTCCATCGCCCATACCGGTCATTTATGGCAGCCCGTAGAGATTTCGTATCCGTTTCTTTAAGTTCTTTAACTTGATTTTTCCGTTCCCGCGCAACTTCCCCTATCACACTATCTGCGGCGATAATTCGGCGAGAGCGAGTGACGATATCGGCGTTCTCAGTAATTTTCTCACTTACCTTCGGTTCAATGACAATCAGCGAGTTGGGATATTCTCTGCCTTTGTAAAGTCCCTCGACGATGTCATTTTCATCCAATCGTTCCACAGCGATGACGTATTTGATGTCTTTGTTGTCGGGAATTTCATCATAAGGATGGACATAAGCGAGGGTGCTTCCAAACACATCGCTCTTTATTACCTCAACAATTTTTTCAACCGCCTTGTCTTCTCGGACATTTTTAGCTCTTTTATCAATCAGGGTGTAGATGTTCTCCTCTTCTTTGAACAAGTACCTATCGCCTTCGGAGTGCAAATGCCATGCGTTAGTGAACAGTTGATTAATGGTATCGTCCAAATCGTTGATATTGTCGCCGGGCTTCATCGCGCTTAAAATCAGTTCATCAGTTGTCGCTCCAACGTCTTTTACTTCGCCAAGAGAATACAGCAAGATGGCGGACATGACGGGTTCGGCATTGGGAATCTCTTCAGATTCCTCCCAATTCAAATAACAGTTACGCACTAATTGAGCGTTCAGTTCGCTGAGTTCTCCCCGGATTACAAAATTGGAGATGTTCGCATGTCCTGCGCAGAGCAAGTCAGTCTTATCGTAATGTTCTTGAATGATATGAGATAACAGATGTAAGACGCCGCGGGTGTTGTTGTAATTGCGGGAACTTGCGTACCTCGTCAAAAGCAGGTCAAGCAGTTCGGGGTGGAACGGATAATATTTGAGCATCTGTTCCCTATACCGTTCAAAATCTGAGATGTTGACGTTAAGCGACTTATACAGGTCAAGATAAGCTTCCACAATATCCTTAGCGCCATCTTTATCTACTTCTGAAAATAAGCGGTAGATGACGATGTCTTTTCTATCAGGCGCGATTGTCAAATCATCCTGGAAAGGGTGTGCTCTATCAAGAATGGCTTTGACATCGGGAGCAATCCCCAGCAAGCTTATGAACACGAACAACCGATGGGCGTTATCATTGGACATCTCGGCTAAATTTTGCAAGAAAGTGAGATTGGCATTGCGGCGGTAATTGTCGCTGATGGGTGTGTACCAGCGTTCTAATTCATCCAAGAGGATAAAGACAGTTTTATCTCCGATAGCTTCGGCGATGTGGTTATGTGTGGGAAAGGTAGAACTCGCATCGAAACCTGCGTAGCATAAGTGGTCAAAAATCGGTTCCCAAAGATATATGGGGTTTAGGCTATGCAAAGGCAGTAAGATAACCTCATTCGCTTGCGGAAGAATGCTTTTTACGTTCCATTTCTGCAACCATAGTTGTCCTTGTTTGGGAGAATTGAATAGATGATAGAGGGTCAGAAGTTGATGAGATTTCCCCGTTCCATACCCGCCATTGAGCAGAAATGTGCCCCGTTTTTGGTCAGTTCGAGCGAGGTTTTCACTGACGCGCTGTATGGTGTGTTTCATTGCCTGAGTTAGATAGGTCGCTTGAAACACACGGTCTGAATCCTTCTCAAATTCATCTTGTTTGCTCAACACATTCCGCAGGTCAATAATCCCCTGCACATTGCCTTCAAGCGTTTCTGGACGGGGAACAGTTAAATCTTTAATCGTTGGCATACTTTGCTCATCCATCTTTTGGTTCATCTTGTAACCCAACTTTCTAAGCATACCCTTGAGCATAGTCTACTCGCAGACAAAATCGGACACACGACGACTGCGTTCTTGTTGGGTGATATTTGTCAAGTCAACACTTGGTTCAACTTTGACAACTAACACGCCTTGCTTATCAACTAACGTGGGTGATTCTTCTTGAATACGTAGACGAAGCTCGTCGTTTCCCCCTTCTTCGACGACTAATATCATTCCCTGTGACAAGCCAAGTTGATTGCGGAATGTTGATGGTATCACGATACGCCTTATTCCTTTGGATGTCGCTTAATTCGATAGATTATAACTTATTTTTGACGCTTTGTCAACTGGATAATTGTACAGAATTTTCAGGGATTCTCAAAGGTGATAGCG
>DTYX01000816.1 GCA_012961655.1 Candidatus Poribacteria bacterium | reverse complement strand
GATGCCATGCCCAAAGGTGGGAATCTCACTATCAAGACCGAAAACGTGACCATGCACGAAGAGCAGTGCAGGGTTATCCCCGAAGCCCGGCCCGGCAGATTCGTTTGTCTATCGGTCTCGGACACGGGAGTCGGCATGGATAAAGAAATTGTTAGGCGCATATTTGAACCTTTTTTCACCACCAAGGAGTTTGGAAAGGGCACCGGACTTGGTCTGTCCGTTGTTTATGGCATTGTCGCACAGCACGAAGGATGGATAAACGTTGAAAGTGAGCCAGGACAAGGCTCAACGTTTGTGGTCTACCTTCCGGCTTTTTCCGTAAAGCCTCAGGATGAAACTGAAGAGACGATTTCGTTACAGGAACTTCAGGGCAGTGGCGAACGGATTCTGGTGGTGGAGGATGAAGAGGGAATCCGTGAACTTGCCACGAAAATGCTTTCTGAAAACGGGTACATCGTATTTGAAGCCGCAAATGCAAAAGAGGCGCTGGATATCTTTGAGAGAGAAAATGGAGAGCTTCACCTTGTCTTCAGCGACGTGGTCCTGCCCGATAAAAACGGTATTGAATTGGTTGACCAACTCCTCTTGTTAAAACCCGAACTCCGAATCTTGTTGAGCAGTGGCTACACGAATGAGAAATTGCAATGGCCCGTCATACGCGGAAGAGATTTTCGCTTTCTACAGAAACCTTACGCCTTAGTCTCCCTGCTGCAAGCTATTAGAGAAGTTATAGGACCAAGCTAAATGAAACCATAAAGGCAGCAACTTACAGTCCACAAGCCACAATCTGATGGACGTTGTATTATAAAGATTGAAAATTTCCCGAGAGTTCTTAAGGAAGTCTAAAATAGCTTATAAAATGGAGGAAGGGAAGGAAAGGGGTAAAGGGATGAAAAAATAACCCAATAACTATTTAACCCCTTAGTCCTTTAGCCACTTTCGCCTTGACCGAAAGGGGGTACGATAATGGCAACCTTCAAATGCCCAGGCAGTGTAAGTTTCACTGAACCTGTTCCTGAGTTACATAAATGTTCAAACTGTGGGACGGAAGTTGAGATGTGGACTGATGAAATCATGACAAAATGTAGCTCATGCGGGACATCTGTTTATCGACAATTAAATGCCGGATGGTGTCTTCGATGGTGTGCTTACGCTAAAGATTGCATCGGCCCAGAAAAATATGAAGCATTCATTCAAGCAGGAGGAATGTCAGAGAAGGAGGAAGTTCGGATTCCACAAAGATTAAAAGAATTTATGAGAGAATGCAAAATTCCAATTCCAGGGGAGGAAGGAAAAAATCCACCCCGATAAATCGGGACGTTCTACAGGTGAGTATGCTGTTTCACAAAAAGACTAATTTCTTGACAAACATTAAAATATATGATATATTTTGTTACAAATCGTTCTTATGAACTTCATGCGTTTTTCATTCGTTGATAGTAAATTTTGACTGATAATCTCGCGCTATCTTTTTGGAAAGGCGTTTGGCAGAATTTAGCTGTTTTCTGTCAAACGCCTTTTTTGTTTTGGGGCATTTTGGAATTTGAGCCAGATAGGAACTCAAAAAGAGGTCGTGGTGATTCAAAATTATTACGCATAACGAATGCATTTCTGATTGTTGACATTTCTTTTAATTTGAGATAAAATAATATCGGCGTTTGGTAGGATGAGTCGGCGAATATCTGTACTTAGTTCCGTCTCGTTGACGGATTGAATTTCTTTGAAAATTTTCCGAGGGGTCAATAATGAATAAGTTGGAAAGAATATTAGCGACTCTCAATGGTGAGAAACCCGATGTTATACCAAATCAGGAGGGATTCTTCGATATCACTTCTATCGAAAAGTTTATGCCTGGCTATAAACTAAGGATTGCGATGATTCCTGTCGGTGTCGATGAGCCTCTGGAAAAACAGATAGAATACGCCGAGTTGATGGATTACCATATCATCGGTGTGGCCGATGGCGGGCTACGCTCTAAAGTTGTTAAAAACTGGGAAAACCATTACATATTGGAGTTTGAGAATGGCGCTCGTTGGCAAATCAGGGAACGCCCTTATGACCGAAGCTACATTCACTTGCCTGTAGAAACGGAAGATGATTTAGATAGGATACTGATGCCTGACCCAAGAGACGCATCGAGATATGAGGGAGTGGAAGAGAAGATAAAATTCTTCACAGAAAAAGGTTATTTTACGACCGCTGGAATTGAGGGCTTCTTCGCAGGCGTCTGGTACAAATTTCGCAAGCATGAGAACTTCATGATGGATTTGGCGTTAAATCCGGATTTTGCCAGGCGGGTTATTAAAAAAGTCGCCGAATATAACCTTGCGGCGGCGGAAGAGTTATTAAAACGCGGCGTACATAGCATAAGCTTCCCCGATGATTTTGGCGGCAGCAGAACGATGTTCATCTCACCGGAATTTTACAAAACTTACTTCTATGAATGGCATCAACGATTATTCGATCTTTGTCACCAACACGGCGGTTATGTGAACATGCACTGTCACGGCAACATTAACGCAATCCTGCCGCTACTTGTCGATGCTGGTGTGGATATACTCAATCCTGTCGGTCCGACGGATGGGATGAATTTGGCGGAGATAAAGGAGAAGTACGGCGATAAGATGACCATCATGGGCGGGATAAGTAAGTTCATCGGAGAGATGAGCAGAGAGGAACTAAAAAGCCATCTTGAAGGAGTAATACGAATCGGCAGCAAAGGTGGGGGCTATATATAACAATGTCAGAAGGCGGCATCCCCTATACGATGAGTCATGAGAATTTCAGATTTTACCTGCAGACCTCACGGAAATATAGAGAAAAATATGGCGCAGGCATTTCAGTTTGACCATGAAAGGCAGAGGTAAGCATAATGATGAAAAAACCGAATGTACTCTTTATTCTCTCAGACCAGCACAATGCCAAAGTGCTGGGACACAAAAATCATCCTGACGTAAAAACGCCAAATTTCGATCGATTCGCTGTTGAAGGCGTGCGATTCGACAACGCTATAACGCAGAATCCCATCTGTACTCCGAGCCGGGTCTCATGGCTTTCGGGGCAGTATTGTCATAACCACGGCTATTACGGATTGAGTGGTCCCAAACCGAAGGGATTGCCCACAATTTTGGGTCATTTCCGCCGTTTCGGCTACCGCACCGGAGCCATCGGCAAGATTCACTGTCCGGAGTATTGGGTGGAGGATGATTGTGATTTCTTTCACGATACCTGCGGTACTAGCATCGGCGGTCGCAGCGGAAAGTACGCGCGATATCTCGCGGAACGCGGGTTGACGAATCTGGAAGACCACGGCGCAATGCAGGAATTTGGGGCGCGTGGCAGGCAAACCGTCGAAGGTCGCCCATCAAAGGTTTCCTACGAGGATAGTCAGGAGGGCTGGGCGGCGCGTCAAGCCATGGATTTCATGGCGGATTGCGCTAAAGATGATAAGTCATTCTTTCTGCACGTCAGTCT
>DTYX01000815.1 GCA_012961655.1 Candidatus Poribacteria bacterium | reverse complement strand
TGAAAGTCAAAGGGAGGGATTTCTCTATCCATATCACTGTGAGGGTCTAATTTAACATTGTCAAAGTATTTTTTTAAAAATCGACAATTTTTCGTCGAGATATAGCTTTGCTTGCCCTAACTTGACGCCAATGGTGATTAGAAGATTAGTAGGTCGAGATTCACATCTCGACGATCTTTTGTGCAGAGGAAAAAGTCGGGCATCCCGCTCATTTTAAATCCTCCCGCCGGTAGCGCATCGGTTTGTATTGCCAGTTTTCATAGAGTTCCAGTTGGTCGTTATAGTGTGGAGAATTGGGGTTTTCGCTTTGCCCCGGCGGCAATACGTTACGTCCATTGATGACCGGTTTCGAGAGTTCGACAACCTGCATATATGTTCCACTAACGGACACATATTTGCCGCGTCGGGCGGGGATACTGCCAGCGTCGCCGAAATCGAGCGCCCTGAATTTCTGTCCCCATTTTGACACATCCGCTCCCTTTTGCAATTCAAGCATCAACAAGGTTTTTTGTAACGCCCGCGCTAAGACGACATCCCTCGGTTCGCCGTTGAGGTAATCTCGGGAAGGTTTCACAGACGCCGTTTCGGGTTCGAAAACGCGCAGTAACAGGTTGGCGAGCACGAGCATTGTAGTCTCATCCATTTTCTTATCTTTGAACAGAAATCCCAAATCATCGGCAAATACTTCTTGAATTAGCAGATTCAGCCAGGTTTCGTATATCGTCTCGGCAGGATTGCCTTCGCCCAAAATGTGGTTGTAATTTTGAATATATTTCATCGCCTCCGTCAGCGTCTTTTGCAGCAGCGGATTATCTTTCACAGACTGATGTTGAACCGCTATTTTAAGATATGGCTTTAGGTAATCCGCGATGAAATCGTCTGTGCCTGTCCCCTTGGCGATGCTTTCCATCTCCTGAAGCGTTATAGAATCGTCTTGGGCAAGGCGTTCTAATATACGATGTCCCCAGAAGATTTTGCCGTATAACCCCGGCCAGTCGTCCGCGGGTTTGTTGTTCCAATTGCCGAAATATCCCTGTGCGGGATTGACGGATTGGGGGTGGTCTTTGAACGGCACGAAACCGCGCCATTCGTTTTCGCCTGTCCCCAGCGACGGCAATCTTTCATCGAGCCCGGGCGCGCGAATCGGATATTTGCCGACCCAGTAGTAGGCGATGTCGCCTTTTTGGTCGGCGTAGAAGAAGTTGTGAGTGGATTGAATCAAACTGCACCCGTATTCAAAATCTTTGACACTGCGAGCGCGATTGAACTCTAAAAACGCTTTTCCTATATTATAACTGTAATCTCGCCACCACGGGTGTTTGACGGTAAACGCCAGACGATTGTCCAAATCCCAGCCGATGACCGGACCGTGTACGGTGCGATAGACATCGTATTTCACCTCTTTGAGACTGCCATCTGATTGACGTACCTTGATTATCTCGGTACGTTTCTGCATATCGAGCCATTCGCCGTTGAAAAGATATCTGTACTGGTCATCGGGATGCAATTTTTCGATGTAAGTATCGCTGACGTTGCCGCCGCCCGATGTCGTTGTCCAAGCCATCGTATCGTTGTGTCCGATGAGCACTGTTGGAACGCCGGCGAATGCCATGCCGATAACATTCATACTTCCATTGCCGTCGAGATAAGCTGGTCCATTGAGATGGACTTCGTAAGCGATCTGCGGAGTTGAGAAACCCATCATCGGACCACCGAACAGCATAGCGTTCCCCGAAGCCGATCTTTTCGGAGCCACTACCCACGCGTTACTGCCCCATTTAGTATACAAGCCCAACTCTTCCGCAAACGCCTGCGTCGAGCCCCAATCGTCAATCATCTCTTCCAACACACTATGGTCTGCCTTGACAAGCATTTGCGCTCCCCTCTTTTCTTCCGTTCCTTCC
>DTYX01000814.1 GCA_012961655.1 Candidatus Poribacteria bacterium | reverse complement strand
CCAAAATGAAAAAACATTTTGTCGTGATAGACAAAGATAATGAACGACTCCAGCGGGTTCTTCAATCATACGAATTTCTTTACGTCCAAGGAGACGCAACAAACGATGAAACACTCTTAAAAGCCGGAGTTGAGAGAGCAACCGGATTAATAGCTAGCTTATCCAGTGACAAAGATAATCTGTTCATCGTGCTATCCGCAAGGGAACTCAACCCAGCTCTGAGAATTGTTTCAAAGGCAGTAGAAGAAGGGGCGTTTCAGAAAATCCGAAAAGCAGGCGCAGATGATATTATTTTTCCTGATGCCATCGGAGGATTGAGAATGGCTTCAAGCATGCTTCGTCCAAATGTGGTGAGTTTTCTTGATGTCATGTTAAAACATCATGATGAGACAACCCGCTTTTCAGAAGTAACAATAGGAGAAGGTTCCAAATTTATAGGTTCAACTTTGATGAATGCTAAAATCCCCCAGCAAACGGAATTATTGGTCATAGCTATTCGGCAAGCAGGGGAAGAGGGTTTTATCTACAATCCAAAACCAGCAACACAATTGAAATCAGGGGATGTTTTGATAGTTATAGGCAAGATTAATCAGATTCAAAAACTGCAAAAATTAGCCAAAGACCCCACCGTATGAACGGAATTCGGAATTACCTCACGTCCCGTTGTACGACCCGGATTCTCTGTAAATAGAAATCGAAAGGCGAATTCTTCTGTATACCGTATTTCCTAGCCCCATTCAGGTCTATTTCCCGTTAATTCCTGAATATAATCCGCGGTTTTTTTCAATTGCTTTTGTGAGTCCTCTCTTGCCTTCCGGACTAAAGTTTTTTCGTTATCAAAATCTACAAGCCAATTGCCTCTCCGCAAATATTTCAGACTAAACTCCCCTTCTATTTGATTATTCACAAAATGGAGAATTCTATTGATGATTCCATATATTTCCTTGTATGTATATAATTTGTCATCCTTTAAAATCAGTACCATAGCGCATCTCTCTTCTCTTTCTTCAGTAGTTTTGTACCATTTAAAATTTTATCTTAACAATTGTAACACAGTCATTTAAGAAAATCAAGATAGTTTCCAATTTTTCTTTTGTCGCGGATTAACAATCTCCCAAAACAGTAAAGATTACTCCCATAATTTCCTGGTTCTTCTGGACGCTATGCTTTACCTCCAAGATAACCTCTAAAAATATATTATCTACGAGAAATTTCATTCTTCCCCAACCCTCCACTCTAATATTTTGTGCTGAAGTTCAGGAGTCAATTTTTCTATTAGTTCCTTTAATGTTTGCATAGCCTTATCCCTTCTTTCTTAATCTCGCTATTCAGCTTAAATTCGATGGTTTAGTCTGTAAAACAGGAATACAATAACTAAAAATTATCTTAGCGTCAATCTTTTCTTTTTCCATCCTGCTTTGAGCTTTTTGACTTCGATAGTCAAAAACAATGTAGTAGCCTTCTCCTACTTGTTCGCTTTTGAGATACTCAGCGAGTTGCTTCTTCCCAGCTTGGTACCGTTTCTCTCCATAAAAAAGCTTGGTTTCGATGATATATTTCCGTCCTAAAAAGAGCAGAATAATATTCATACGTCCACGTCCTGTGGGAACTTCGGGGTAAATATCTGCACCAATCTGCCTGACAAACATATCGAGATATCCAATTAACAGATATTGACCGACAAACTCTTGAGGAGTTTGCGGAACTTCCAGAATCCGAAAGCCGATTCTCTGGATAAAATCACAGAAATTTTTCAACAACGCTTCCATCTGAATTGTACCGCCAGGCGTGACGTATTCGGCAAAGCTGGCATCTTCTGGCAGGTATCGGTCTTCTAAGCCATTTTCACTTGGCTTGAAGGCATCGATGATAATGCCTTGGTAGATGGGATTTTCAATGACGCACATTCCGTCGCTTTCTTTGATAATACCGTAAGTAGTCAACTCTCTATGCACATCATCTCGCCTATTGAATAAAACCCCCTCTTCACGGCTGACAATCTTCAATAATATGTCTCTGAATTCAGGACGTTGCCGAATATTTTTAACCAGTGTATCGAAGTGTGTATTATCTTCCTTCAAAAGTCGTCGTAAGGATTCTTGAAAGTGTTCACAGGTAACACTTTCTGATTTCGGGATTTGAAGCTCTTCGGTGAGAATCTGAGCGAATCGATTCACAAGGAAAGGCTGTCCGGCAGTTTTTGAATGAATAAGCTGTACCACTTCAGGTACAAAAGCTTGTCCGACTTCATCAGTATATTGACCAATCGGTTCT
>DTYX01000813.1 GCA_012961655.1 Candidatus Poribacteria bacterium | reverse complement strand
GTTGGGAAACCTGCACCACGAAGCCTGCACCACAACTCTCCCCATCGCCCTTAAGTTGCTTAATTAGATTGTCAATAGTTCCAAGCATCTCCGAAAAGTCGTTGAACTGTTTTACCGAGCAGCCATTCCATCTCCTCTGACGATATGCCTGGCGTTTCTTGGCTCAACAGCGTCAATCCGCGTGTATAGCCGCATTGCTGAACGATGAAGGGAAAGTCTGTTCCCCACATCAAACGCTGCGCGCCGTAAGTTCCGATGAGTCGCTTCACCATCGGCTGAACGTCGCGATAGGGCCAATCCTGTGATGATGATACAGGAAACCCCGAAAGTTTAATGTGAAGTTTTTTATGACGCGCCATTGAGAGTAATTTTTGAAACGGTGAATTAGCTGAGATATTTTCCGCTTTGCAACGCCCGAAGTGGTCGATAATGACCCACACTTCAGGATGACGCGTCATAAGGGTATCAACCGCGTCAAAATGCCCCGGATTGATGAGGAAACCGATGACAATATTTAATTCCTCTGCCTTTTCAAATATGCGGTCGCTGATATCGCTATCCAAACCAACGCCTTGAGGGAATAATTCCGGATTTACGCGAACGCCGCGGTAGTCCTCTTCATTTACCAGTCTTTCAAGTTCTGCCGGCGCTTTGGGGTCTTTCGGATTGATAAGACACATTCCGACGAAACGGTCCGGCCTTTTGCGCAAACATTCTGTTACATAGCGATGGTCAAAACCGTAGACGATAGGCTGTACAATCAGCGCGCCCGCCACACCCGCTTCGTCCAGACATTCCAGCAAAAACTCCGCAGTCGCATTTTCTGCCGGCAGAGTAGGGCGCTCTGGATTTAGGGGATAACGGCCTGTATCGTTAGACCAAACATGAAGATGCGAGTCGATAATTGTCATATTTTACTCCCTGTTCTATAATTGAATGGAAAAAATAGTGTTATTGGGTGTAAGCCACCATATTTGTGTTGCGTATTGCGTATCACTCATTACGTTTTATGCATTACGGATATGAGGCTTATCAAAGCCGCTTTCTCCCTCAAATCCACGTTGATGCACTTAGGATTCAAGCATCTCCGTTAGCTGCTCATCGCTCTCCACAGGTTTAGGATTAAAAGACATATTCATCAGCGCTATCACATCGGACGGATGTGTTTCTATCGAATACGTCCGCGGTTGCTTTTTCGTCTGCCTGAAAACCGCGACCCGCTTAAACGGCGGTGTCAATTCAATGATACCAAAATCCTCCCTTTGTGCCCGCGTTATAGCGCGCATGGCGCCTGCTCTGATTAACTCACAAGCTTTCTGGGGTTGGAGATGGATGGCGCCGGCATTTTTCCTTCGATATGCTTCGGCGTCAAGTTCGTCTCCAGTTCCAGGTCTGGTGCCGCGTTTCACCGCCACCGTCTCTATGCCAGGGACTAGCTTCTGGGCTTCCAGAGTAAACGCCTTATCGCCCGACCCGAAAATCACTCGTATACCCAATTGACTGGCGCACATCGCTAGTTGACCGAACTCTCCAATTGAAATATCATTTATGGCGAGGTTAAGATAACCCATTCCCTGGGTATGAGCGAGGTGAGCGAATTCAGTCCGCGCCTTGGCGTGTTGTCCAACCCAAGCGACGGCGTCCCAGCCTTCCTCAAGTCCTGCCGGCCAGCCTGTTCCCCAGCCGCGCAGAAGCTCAACTCGCGAATCCAGTAACTTAGGATTGATGCCGCCTGAACCATGTCCGTCCGCCACGAGAATCTCCTTAGCGCCTCCCTGAAAAAATCCATCCACCGCCGCATTTACCTCACTGGTGAGAAATTCCTTCGCCATGTCATTGTAGCGGCTGTCAGGATGACACCAGTTTTCCGAATCAATCACCCCCGCTACACCTTCAAGGTCGGTCATAATGTAAACTCTCTCAATCCGATATCTCTGAGAGCTTTTATTCATAACAAATCCCTCCTATATGTATGTCGTTCTTCATTTGGCGCTTAAACTTCCTTTTCGTTGCCTGCGTTTATTCAACCATTTCGTATCGGGGCGCGTTTTCCATCGGTCGTGTTGCCACATCCACTGGCACGGATATCGTCGAATCTGTTTTTCAAGTTCAGCCATAAGTTTTGCCGTATTGAAAGCCACATCTTCATCCAAATCATCTGTGACAGTCAATTCCATCGGCTCTGTGATGATAAGTCGATGTTGGTCATTGGGCAATCGAATATCGAAGGATAAAATTAGTGGGGCATCGGTTTTCAAAGCGATTGCCACAGGTCCGCGCGCGGTCGAAGCCAATTTGCCGAAGAATTCGACAAATACACCTTCTCGGCCGGCATTCTGGTCGGCGATGAAGCCCACAATGTAGTTATCCCTCAGTGCTTTCAAGACGTATTTGGTAGCGCGCCGTTTGCGAATAACTTCCAATCCCAGCCAACAACGGTATCTGTTGACCATCACTTCTAGATAATGATTCTTTAACGGAAAGGCGATTGCCGCCGTCTTGGGAAACAGAGTCGCATAGACGGGCGCTAATAGTTCCCAGTTGCCCAGGTGAGCGATAAAGACGATAACACCTCGCCCTAACTCTAGCGCATGCTCAACATTCTCCTTTCCTTTAACAGTTACCAAATCCCAGAGATTTTGTTCATTTAATAGCGGAAACCGTAAAAATTCCGCGATATTTTTGCCAAGGTTGCGGTAGCTTCGTCTAGCGATTCTTTTCAAATCAGATTCCGATTTTTCATCGCCAAACGCCAGCCGCAGATTGGACATAGCGATTTTTCGACGACTCTTCAGAACATACCACATCAGGTCGCCTAAGCCCGTACCCCACAGAAGCGCAATGTGCAATGGCAAGCGCCTGATTATAAAGCCAATGCTGGCGATAAATGTGTAAATAATTAAGTTTTTCAATTTTTCTCTTCCGACCAATAGAGCCGCAGATTTGGTGGTTCACGAAGCCCCACACTTTTTGTGGGTCGAACTGAACGAAGTGAACAGACCGCACGGATAGAGGTCGTATCTGCTCCTGTATCAGGAATGATATCATCATAATCTTTGCTTTGTGCCATCCGGGCTATTTAACGCCCCCAACGACACCAGTGCGTTGATGTCATCTTTGAGTTTCGCAAAAGTATTATTGAGGATAGCTTGTCGGATGCCACGCATCAGGTTCAGATAAAAATACAGATTGTGCAGTGTATGCAGACGATGGGCGAGAATTTCGTTTTCTATATGCAAATGTCGAAGATAAGCGCGAGTGAAATTTTGGCATGTGTAACAATTACAGTTGGGGTCCAGAGGAGTAAAATCAGTCTTATATTTGGCGTTGCGGATTTTGACAATTCCGCTGCTGGTGAACATAGCGCCGTTGCGGGCGTTGCGAGTTGGCAAAACGCAATCGAACATATCTATCCCACAACTCACTCCGTAGACGATATCTTCTGGTCGTCCCACTCCCATCAGATAACGCGGTTTCTCTTTCGGCAGCAATGGTGTCGTATACGCCAATATTTCATACGTGAGTTCCTTATTTTCGCCCACGCTTATCCCACCGACCGCGTAACCAGGAAAATCGAGTGCGACGGTGGCTTCGACACTCTTTTTCCTCAAGTCTTTGTATACACATCCTTGTGTAATGCCGAATAACAGTTGATGCGGATTTTTATGCGCCTTCTTGCAACGTTCCGCCCATCGAAGAGTCAGTTCCATCGAATTTTTAGCGTATTCGTAGTCACTTGGATAGGGGGTGCATTCATCAAATATCATGATGATATCCGCGCCCAGCGCGTTCTGAATCTCTATCGCCTTTTCGGGACTGATGAAATGTTTGCGGCCATCGATTTGAGAGCGAAAGGAAACGCCTTCTTCGCTGATACTGCGTAACGGACTGAGACTGTAAACCTGATAACCACCGCTATCTGTTAGAATCGGTCCCTTCCAGCACATAAATTTATGCAACCCACCCGCTTGCTTGACAATATCATGCCCCGGCCTGAGATATAGATGATACGTATTGCTGAGGATAATCTCAGCTCCAATTCCTTTGAGTTCATGGGGAGTACAAGTCTTCACGGTCGCGCGCGTGCCGACGGGCATGAATGCGGGCGTATTGAAAATCCCATGAGCGGTTCGCATCTTGCCAACGCGCGCTAAGGTTTGCGTGTCTTCTTTTTTAATTATAAATCTCTTTTCTGCCATCTTATCCTCGACGCAGGAAAGGGATTTCCTTGCCTTCCTTGTTTAGAACCAAACTTCATTGTTTCGCCTTCGCCAATAATTGTGCTTTCTGCATTGACCGCTCCGTACCATTCGATTTTTATGCCGTAGGTTAGCAGTAACTACTTCAGACTTCGGAAGTCTAGACTATATGTGAATATTTGAAAGCATCGCGGCAAAATTTATCAAAAAATGAGCTACGATGCAAGGGATGAGAGAACGTGTCCGTTCATAGATATAAGCCAGACCGAGTCCGAGAAGAAATACTGGTACAAATTGGAAAACCAATCCATGAAGGCTGGCAAAGAGGATTGCACTCAGCAGTAATCCCCAGATTTTGCCAAATCTATCCCGCAGAGCAACATAAGTGATTCCGCGGAACAACATCTCCTCCGATACAGGCACCAAGATGAGCAACACAAAAATGGCTAATATCATCAGTGGGTCAGAAGCACTGGTTGGTATAATTTTCAGTTGCTGTTGCGCTTCCTGTTGGATTAGTTTTTCAATCTCAACGGTTGAGAAGAATTTGCCGATATACACCGTCAAATTGATAATAACTTGCTCTGCTATCAGCAATAGTATGGTCATCAAGATGGCGAAGATAATATTTCTGATGAGGTTATTTGAAGTAAAACCCAGGGCAGTAAGCGGCAAACGATATCTGCCCGTTACGCAGTATAAACAGAAACCGATGAGCGCATTGCTCGAAATCAGTTCAGCTAGCCACAAGACGGAAGGCTTGAGAGAATCTATAACTTCCCTAGACGATAAATTTGTTTGCCCGGCGGATAAATCCGTTGATAGTAAAATTACAAGCAAACTAGCGAATTGAGCGATTAGCAGAATAGATATTGCGTCGGAGATTCCCCAATACCCGCGGAGCCGCTTTTCCATTTCAGCTTCAGCAAGCACAGCATGACATCTGCTACACTCCCTAAAACGAGTGAGATTTCGACGTCTGCAATTTGGACAATCCCAAAATAGAAATGGCGGGTGAATCCAGAAGTAGATGGGAAACAATATCGGAAAAAACAGAAAACCCCCGATAAGTACTCCGATAGACCATAAAAGTCCATTACGAAGATTTAATTTCGCATCGTTATATACCCAAATTGATAGAATTACTACAATAATAGGATAAATAAATTTTCCCATAGAATAGATTTTGGGTTAATTCGACAATATCACAAGGTATATCGAGTAAAGTGGTTAGCCCCCTTGCCCCTGTACCTACACATCTTCACGGCGGATATTCCAACTGCGCAGCTTACGGTGTAGATTCGCCCTATCCATCTGTAAAATCCTCGCGGTTTGAGCGATATTTCCGTTGTTCGCCTGCAATTCATTCATGACAATCTGTTTCTCATAAGCTTCTATCTTTTTACGTAGAGAACCACCATCGGTTTCTTCTATTTGTATCTCATTTCACGTATATTACCCGGCCAGTGATAACTCATCAAAAGTCGCATCGCACCTTCTGAAATCTCTTTTTTGCGTTTGCCATTTTCACGACAGAAAAGTTCAATAAAATGCGCGACTAAAAGTGGTATATCTTCTCTTCTCTCCCGTAACGGCGGAACTTTAATAGGAATCACATTCAAACGATAATATAAATCATCGCGAAAGTTACCTGCTGTTATCTCTTCTTTGAGTTCTTTATTCGTCGCCGCGATGATTCGTACATCCACCTGAATCAGTTCTCGACCGCCCACTCGCTGAATCTCTCCCTCCTGAAGAGTGCGCAACACTTTTGCCTGGGTCGCTAAACTCATATCGCCTATTTCATCGAGAAATAGCATGCCGCCATCTGCTTGGAGAAATTTTCCATCTCGCCTAG
>DTYX01000812.1 GCA_012961655.1 Candidatus Poribacteria bacterium | reverse complement strand
TTTTTTCAACAAATTCAACTGCTGTTTTTCTATATCCTGCATCACCTGAAAATGCTTTAATCGTTGGATATTTTTCCAGCACTATCAGTTCAGGGACATGCACTGAACCAATTTCGCATACTCGCCCCAGGTCATTGCGCTCTAAATCGACAATCATTATCAATTCCGCTCGGTCTTTCTCACTATTGACAAGTTCATCGGCTAATCTCGCGTCCTCTTCCGGCGTCGCGCCGCGGGGGCGGGTGCCTTTGATGGGACGAGTGTATACCATCCGCGTATCGGCGAAAAATTGCAAGAACCGCTCCGGCGAAGAACTGACGATAGCGACATCGTCAAAATTCAGATAAGCTGCAAAAGGAGCGGGATTGAGAGCCCGCAAACGGGTATATAAATCATAGGGATGAATGTCCAAATCAGCCGTAAACCGCTGGGATAGATTTACTTGATAAATATCCCCTGCGGCGATATATCGTTTCGCCCGCTTGATAGCTTTGATATAGGCGTCTTTGGTGAAATTTGAGGTAATCACACTTTTTTTAAGCGGAGAAGAATAACTGGGAAACGAAATCGCCGGATGAATTAACGTCTGCGCGCCCCAAAGTTTTTTGCCCCTTTTCTCTCGAACTTCGATTTTGGGTTTATAGTTATCACCTATTTTCAAACGCAACCGCTGAAGTTGTTTCCTTGCGCGCTGTTCGGCTTTTTCGCCTGATTCAGGGAGACCAGAGGAACAGAGATATATTTTATTTAAGAGATGGTCAATAGCCACAACTGCGTCGTAGAAAGCTAAATAACAATCGGGGATTTGGATGTCATCAAAGGTGGTATCCGGCAAATCTTCGATGAAATGTCCGAGGTCATAGGCGAAATACCCGACTGCGCCACATGGGAAGATGGGTAAATCCGGTATGATAGGGCGGGAGAAACGCTTCAAAACCGGTCTGAGCAACTCGAAAGGATTACCTTCAACCCGCTCAATTCCATCAGGATAAATAAACTCAGCTCTTTCGCCTTTGCTGCGAAAAATCAGAAATGGCTCACTACCCATGAAGGAATAACGCCCCAGTTTTGAGTGGTCCATCCCGCTGTCGAGGAAAAAACTATACGCATCCGCCTCAAAACGCGTGAATAGTTCAAAAGAATTTAACGAGTTCGTCGTTTCTTCGATCAAGAACATCTGTAAGATTTGCTCACCACCCCATAAGCTTTGGCTTTGACCTTTGCCCCATTCCCCAACCCTACTTCAGCTTCCGTTGGAATTCTTGCAGCGCCTACTTCTGGAATTCTTGCAGCACCTACTTCCTCCAAAATCTCCTCCGACGAAACCGTGTAAGTTGCGCCTGTATCAATGAGCGCGTTCTTCAATTCTACAGCAGCCTTGCTCCCTCTTACCATCATATCTGTATGCAGATGCTCCAACGTATTGCGGATAAAATAAGTTCGCTGCAGGCGAATTTGGGAAGATCTTGGATTTCCCTTCTATTCGCTGTTAGGCGCTGTGCCGAGCCGCTTTGTCTCAAGGATAATCGGGCAGGTACTTCACAAACGACAACCTTGCCTTCACAGCATCATAAAACGCCTTGTCTGCTGTCCAGAACTCGCATACCCGTAATTCAGCAAGTGCGGCGTAGAGCGAGTCGTAAATGTTGGGCTGATTAAACTGGCGAGCAATTTCGCGGGCACGCTTAATCATATCGGGATGGCGGAAAGCCGAGCTAGGGCAGTGTCCGTCTCGCTGATGGTCATCGCGCCCGATTGTAATCGTCCTTGCAAGACACTTTCCGTCTCATACTCAAACAGCGGCGGCGCAATCAAGACAATGCCTGCAGCAATCGAGTCACGCAAAAACTTCCTCGCTTTCTTGCGCCACGGTTCTCCCCTCACAACCCATTTGATACCAAGACTCGCATCTACGCACCGCTCTGGGCGGTTCACGAAGTAATCACTGACCGAAGGGAACATATCTGACTCATCCCCCTCTCCTCGCGCATCCGCTGAATATCTTGCGTTGCGTCAAACTCGCCTTGTGAATCATCCTCAATGTCATTGCACTCTGCCAACAATTCCTCTGCCAATTGCAGTCGAACCTGCTTCACCCGTTCTGCTTCATCTTCTGTTGTCGCGGCGCTCAATTGCTCACAGATGCATGCCACTAATTTCAATCGCTCTGGCGGCGGCAATTGAGCCGCTAATTGCTCCACTTCCCCTAAAGTTACTGTATTAGACATCGTTGTTCACCTCCATCTTTATCTTCTCAGGCTCGGCATTGCGTCTAAACGTGTTTGCGAAGTGCTGAAGGCATTTGGGGGGAGCCAAGCGAATCACAAATACGCTGTTATACGCCCGTTGGTCGTTTCCTCTTCTTTTGCAAATACGCAATCTTATTCTGATAATCCCAATGAAGATGTTGCTCAACTCTCTGGACAAACTTCTCAGCTTCATTAACTCTTTGCCTTGCTCTTTCTGCTTCTATCTCTATATCAATGTCATAATCTCCAATCTCTCGATCTTCTTGTCGAGAAGAGCTTTCTTAGCACGACTCAACTCTTTGATTGCCCGCTCCTTCTGATTCATAATACAATGCCTTCTCGAATAACATTTTCTATAAAGGGATTGCCGTTATTATAAAGTCGTGTATATTCTTTTTGGCTTATAACTTTTGGAGATACGCAAATTTCGGTCTCAAGAAGTATATCAGTGGCTATGCCATAAACTACATCGCATATGCGCCAATCATCACTCAATATTGTTACTAAGACATCTATATCGGAATCCTTCCGAGCATCTCCACGAGCCTTTGAGCCAAATAACTTTACTTCCAGAAGATTGTCGCTTAATACTTCTTTAAGCCTCAGTTTAAATTTTTTTAATGCTTGTTCTTCTTTTTCACTCAATTTCATTATTCATATCCACTTTTATTTCAAGTTAAAGCCGTAATTTCATCTGCGCGTTTTTAGCGTGCCTAAATCTACATTGGTCCTCATACTTCCACTGTCCAGATAACGTTCTATCACTAAATATATGAGAAACCTGCACAATGCCCGGAAAACAGATGAGAAATGGTGCCAGTGATGCGTATTGCGTGTTTCGTGAAACGGAATACGCAACCAAGAGTTAAGCATCTTCTGCATTTTCTCAAACATTTAGTAATAGTACATATCTTTGCTGAACATTAAGTAATTATTTAGCATCCTATGTCTCCAAGGCAATTTCGTTTCGCCTAAGCCGTCTTTGCAACGTGAGAAACAGCATGGTGAGCTGAATCTAATATAACAAAGACAAGATAACATAATTGCGAATAACTGTCAAGAATTTTTTGTCTCTTTGAAGACCAGACCTTTAGACTCAACAATTACTGTATTTTCAGGTTCTTTAACCACATAGCCCATCTCACAACTCTCCACGCCGTGTTTTCCCGCGAGAGCTTTAACTTTGCCGACCTCTGATTTGCCTGCTATCACACAAAATCCGATGCCCATGTTGAAGACGGTGTACATCTCTTCATCGCTAATCTTGCCGTATTCTTGAATCAGTTTGAATATCGGTTGAGGTTGCCTAAGATGATTGACGATAAGTCCCATCGGAGAAGCGAAACGCAGCAAGTTCAGCAAACCATCGCCTGTGATGTTGAACAACGCTTTAATTTTGACCCCGCCTTTTAGCATCTCCATAATTTCCGAAACGTAAATGTGAGTGGGTTCCAAGAGTTCTTCCCCGATAGTTCTGCCGAGTTCGGGAAAATATTTATCAAGCGAGAATCCCTGTTGTTCAAAGAATATTTTGCGCGCCAACGATAGTCCATTGCTGTGGATGCCGTTAGAAGCCAACCCGATAATAACATCCCCTTCCTCCAAATCTTCACCGATTATAATTTTATCGAGCGGCACAGTCCCGATGGACATACCGACTAAATCAAAAGCGTGTCCGTTGGGCGTTCCCCTTAGTATCTCGCCCACCTGCGCGATTTCCCCACCGGCGATTGTGACATTGGCGAGCTCTGCGCCTCTGTATAATCCTTTCGCCAGGTCTTCCATGAAGTCGGGAGCGGCTTCAGCGACGGCGATGTAATCCAACATTGTTATCGGTTCCGCGCCGACACAGATTATGTCGTTTACACTCATCGCCACGCAATCTATGCCAATAGTATCGTACTTGTTCATCATCTGCGCAATCAGAACTTTGGTGCCTACGCTGTCGGTAGATAATGCCAGCCCCATGCCGTTCCCGATATCAATGATATTGGCATAATACCCGATGTTTAGTTTGACTTCACCTATTCCCCGCCGCAAGTTAAAACTTTTGGTAATCCACGTCAGCATTTCTTTCAAAGCTGTTTCCACTTTGGCAGAATCAACCCCCGCTTCCGCGTAGGTAACCCCTTGATTAGAGCTGTCCATATTCAAATCCTTTCTTTGTTAGCAATCTGACAACCTGTCAGTTTTGGGGCAGTCAGTTTCATCGCCCGGATTCAAGCCCCACGAGCACTCTTTCTCCCATCACGACCACAGGGACGATGTCTTGTCCGCCCGACAATTCGAGCATCTCCTTTCTTGCTTCTGCGTCTGTCGAGACATCGAATTCCTTATATTTGACACCCTCTCGATTAAAACGTTTTTTTAACAGTTCAGATGAAATGTCCCCTCTTTTCGTGTAGATGATGACTTCTTGTTGTACCATTGCTTCACCTCTTTCCAAGTTATTATAATAAAGTTGCGTATTTCTGGCAAGCCCAATCTCAATGGAACTCAGTGTGGAAGTCCCCAGTATCCGATGCCCGTAAATACGCCGACGAAGGACCAGAACGCCGCCATAAAATATTCGCCGACTATCAATCCCAGGAAAAACGGTCGGTAGCGCCGGTATGCGCCCAACCCTCCGAACTTCAGAACGCAAACTTTAATCCCCCATCCTGCTAGGATGGAAAACCATAGATGGAACGGAGCATAAGTCACACCGACGACGTATCCGATGGGATGCAAGGGCCACCAGAGGAACCGATATCTCATGAACAGCAAAAACACCATGAACCCCGCTCCGAGGAGGGAACTGTATATCCCCGTCTTGTTTGGACCATAGGGGAATTGAATAGCATAATTGGCTTGTTGAATACTCCATCGACCGACTCCCATGTAAATCCAATACTCTAAGTTCTCCGCTCCCTGTCGGTAGATGAACTGAAGTGAGCCGTAAAACGCTGCTGCGACGGCGACCAGAATGGCAAGCGTCATCAGAAGAGGTATGCGGCGTTTTTCCAGTTCAACGGAATCGGCGAGTTTGAAGTTTTGTAAAGCATACGGCATAAGCGATTCAGAAGACCAATGCGGTATTGACGAGCGGTCAAATCCCAAAATCGTCAAGTTTGCAGCCCCCAGTTTACGCGAGCCGAAGAAGGTGGTCATAAACCAAAACGGTGTAAATCCGACGTTTACAAGCAGCATGCCAGCATTCGCGACCATCCATGCGACTATCGTAGCCATCGTCCAGAGAAGGAAGATGAAAAGCACAGAGCTCCAGAACGACATCCCCAGAATTTGACACATCGCTAAAATCCCGACGCATCCGGCTCCCATCCCCAGGGTGGCAAATCGGTATGAAAGCGGTTCATCGGAATCATTCACTCCTTTGCCGCCAGAAAATGCTCTGCTAAAAACATCTCGCAAATGGCGTTTGCTCATCCAGAGCAGAAAGAAAATCAGTACGATGTCCCCACCCATCACCTGATGCTGAGTTGAAACCCCGGTGATGGAAAATGCGGAGAAAAACACTTGCTGAAATTTGTAAAATGTGAAGAAGAACCACAAGCTCAAGGCAACGTCAAGCTGCAAGAAGTAGGTTACGCCGATGACCGAAAAGTAAATGAGCACCATCAGCGGCCAGCTCTGAACGAGGGCATTCCAGGGCCTGTCGGGGAAAAACGGCGCGAGCGAATACCACAGCCGAAAATGTGGTACAGAAGGGAAATACCGATTCAGTCCATTGAGCAGGTGGGCTAGAAAAGCGATGGAGATGCCGACCCAGAGAAGTGGACTTTTGAGCAACGAATCGGGTTTCACAAGATATGCTGGAATCTGCACGAGCGGGAAGACATATCTCTCACGTTCAACCCATTGCCGACGGAGGAGAACGCTCCAACAGGTGAAGACGAAGAAAAACAGCAGGGCGAATGTTATCCAGAACCCCGCAGGGGCTAACCATGCTCGCCATGGAATCTCATCGCCGCTAAACCCTGTGAAGAAATCCTCGACCGCCCGTTTATCCGAAAGATATGACCATTTAGGTAAGTGCGGAATGATTGTCTCCATCCACTGGTTTTCTTGGGTCGCAAAGCGGAGCGGCGAAGCGAGATACGGGAAGAGAAACTCCATCATCCCATATCCTGGGACGGCCGACGACGCGGCTATCATAATCCAGATGAGCGCCAATTCCGCCGCAGAAAATGCCATTCCTTCGCTCCGTTCAAAGGTAAACTCTTTTGACAGCTTTTTCAGGAACGGGTTTACCAGAAAGACGAGAATTATCAGGAAGAAAAGCCCACCCAACGGCATGTGATTTGCGACCATCTGACCCAAGCTGTTGCCGTGAATGTACCCCCCTGTGGCGCTCTGAAATGCTATCCAAATAAGAGCGACGAAAATAGCGCGAAGATATTTTAAGCGCATCAAACCCCCTATAAAGGCCCTATGTCAAAATAAATATAGTTCGCTTCTCTTCCCTGTTTGGCTTCAGTAAATCTTACAGCTTTGCTCAAATTTACTGATAATATACCACGCTGTGTTGTTTTCTGTCAAGTCATAACTGCCTCAACAATGACTTTGCTAATCTCATTCTCAGTCATTTCTTCCTCCTTCGGATTTATAAACCCAGAAACAATGGAAATGTTCAAACTTTGTGAAGGCAAGGGCAAAATCTGTGCTATTTTCTAAAGGAGAACAAAAACGGGAGGATTGCTTATCTGAGGCGGTGTATAATCATCAGAAAGCATCAATTGTAAGAATGAAGGGATGAATTTGCAGAGGTATTCTCTACAAGCGGTCTGCTGCTAAGAAAGATTAGCATTTACCATTTCATCTTTTTCTGAAGCGTCACGCTGCTTATGTTCAAATCTATCGCTGTGGTAGCCGAATTCACCAGAATTCGGGCAAATCACCGCTTCGTTTCCGTACTCTGGCGAGTGCGGCTATCCAACCGTGAACTCACACCAAGCGTTTAATCATAAAATTCGACATAATCTGGTGCCAACGGGTCAGCGCTTGAAAGCAGTTTCTGTTCCGGTTCATAAATCTGAATGTAACTCCAATTAACCCCGCATAAGATTTTTTTCTCATTTGCCAGTTTGACGTAGTTGCCTCTAAATTTAGCTCTGGTTGTTTGCGGCGGCTCGTGTATGGATGTTCCAACCCGCTCATCGGTTAAAAGTCGCTTGACCTTTCCTTTCTCTTCCAAATCGTAATACAGCCCTTCAGCGCGTCTAATATTATGATATCCTAAATCCATCGCTGAAATCTCAGGCGAATGCCACTCCAAATTACGCTTATCTCGATATGTTTCGAGCAAACGCTTTTTGATAACCCAATCGACTTCGCCGTCCAACTGCATCGGGTCGTTTTCCAGACAATCCAGCGCGTATTCCCACTTTGCAAGCACATCCTCTACCCCTCTCCACGAGCTTTCAAAATAGCTTTTAGCCAATCGGAGATACTCCCGTTGGATTTCGATAGCAGTCAACTGTTTGCCGCTGCTTAATTCGATTTTTCCCGCGCATTCTATGTCAACCGCTATCTGCTGCAATGCCATAATGGGGTCATGCAAAGCAAAATCATTCGGAATAAAATCATCCTCAAGCATCTGAATCAGCAGAGAAGTTGCGCCGATTTTCAGATACGACGTCCACTCGGACATATTTGCGTCTCCGATAAGCGCCTGCAAGCGTTGGTAGCGTTCTTTATCAGCGTGTGGATTATCTGGGATTCTCACTATTCCATCCCTCGCGCTTGTGGAGATATCCACTTTGATCTGATTAGCTCTTCTGGAAATATGATATGGGCTATCAGATTTCAAAATGATTGCCCCAGCTCCGGCGAATATCTGACGGGTAACGAGGAACGGAATTAATCTATTTCGCAATTGTGCTGGCTTTACATGCTTGCTTAGCAGATAATTCTCCGAGCTTTCATCTGAAAGTTTGGAAACAGCCATTCTGCCCTTGAACCCTTCCCTGTTAGCCTTTGCCTCCGCAGAGAGAGACAGTCTCTCTAAGATTCGTTCCCCAGCTTTCTCATGGGCGATGAGCTGGAGGATATCATCGCATTCAGGAGTGGCATATTGCACAAAACCGCTATCTTCCGAATGTAGTCGAGCGCCGTTTTCCAGGAATAAATCAGGATACACTCTTCTCGATATCACTTCCCCGAATAAATCTCTGACCACCTCTTGTGGAGATAACGATTTTCCATTATCGCTCTCCCATCTCACTTCATACTTATTACTAATCCCATAGATGTGTCGTCTCAACGGATGTTTCTTCAAAATTTCTTCCATCGTAAATCCATCCTTTCTGAGTTTTTCCATCGCTATACGCAAAGGACCGGGAACTGCGGAAAATGGCACATCTTCAGAAATGCTACTCTTAAGTTGCTTTTTCGCTGTCTGCAACCGTCCTGACACCGTCGATGTTGGTACGTCCAAACTGGTAGCAATCTCTCGATATGAAAATCCCTCCAAATAGAGAATGAATACCTGGCGACTTCTTTCTGGCAAAGCGGAAACCGCTCTAACAATACACTCGGAGCTCTCTTTTTGCTCTAGAATCTGTTCCGGCGTCAGAGAATTATAACGTGAGTCGATATTTGTCAGGGCATCTAACGATTTTAATTTGCGCTTCTGCCTTCGCAGCCACGATACGCAGAGATTATTCGTTATCTGATATAACCAGCTTGGCGTCGATGAGTTGCATGGTCTTGTTCCTTTGCGCAAAGCGAATTTTTTATATAGACGCACAAAGAGGGAAAATTTAAAAAAATTTTTTTTGTTTTGAGTAAGATTATTTTAACAGAAAAATATCGTAAGTAAAAGAGCGAAACTCTTTATATTTGAATTTTATGTGAAAATGCTTAAGCGAGTTTCAAATAATCTTTTGCACTTTCTCAGGTG
>DTYX01000811.1 GCA_012961655.1 Candidatus Poribacteria bacterium | reverse complement strand
TGTTTAATCGGTGTTAATCCGTGGCTGAAGATGTTATCTAAAACTATTGAAACTTATTTAACAGTGCAATAGTGTACAGATATAATTATTTCCCTAAGTTGCTTTTGGGTTTTTAAAATATCTGCCGGCGGCTCTCTGTCGGGATTGATTTCGAGGCAAATACTACCTAAAAAATGCGCTCTATACAGCGCGCCGATAATATCAGGAAAGTCAATAAAACCATGTCCAATTGCAAGATGGTCATGACGCCCATCGTAGTCATGCGCGTGAACGTGGATAATTTTTACGCTAACCTCATCAATTAAATTACCTAGCGTACCGTAATTCTCAAACGCGGCACCGTTTTCAAAGTACAAATGGCCGACATCCAGTGTGATACCGACGTGTGGCAAAGCGAGTCGCTTAACGAGTAGCACATTCTGCAGAGTTGCTAATCCTCCCATTGTTTCTAGACCCACGCAAACACCATATTTTCCAGCTAAATCGTTTAGTCTTTCAAGTGATTCAGCCTCAGATGTTCTATCTGTTTTTGGCTCCGGGTGAACTGTGATAACCTGTGCGCCTATTTCTGCGGCTAATTCAAAGGTAGGTTCCATCCGTATGATTTCTTTACCACCTAGCCGTAGACCCATTTCATTGAAACCCGCATGTATATCGACTTCTTCAAACCCGTCCAATATCCGCTTCAACTGAGCTATATTTTCTGGCGAAGCGTTTTTTATATCAAACCCTTGCCATACGCCCGAGCTGCCAGGCAGAGTCCAAAACTCTACTGCCTCGAAACCATGTGCTTTCACCCATTCTATCTGCTCATTAAAGTCGAGTATGTCTCCTATCCGCCAAATCATACATCCAATCTTCATTACCTTTTCCCTTTCTGCGGGGCGACGCAAATAGCCTAAACCAACTGCCCGGTGCAGAATTGGTATTAGCAACGCGCCATCGTCGGTGGACTTGGAGATAATCGTATGAGGCATAGATAGTGCCGTCGTGCAATTTACCACAATATTCTCCTCACGTCAACAGAAAAATACCAGCGACACAGATTTTTTCAGGATACGCTGATTATATTATACAAATTTGCATCCAATGAAATGAACTTAGCTGAACTTGCTTATAGAAAGTTTAGTTGCGACTTGACAAAGGTTATCATCTTTGTTATACTTTACCGCGAGTGTGAATCTAGATGATTGTAAAAATGACAAAGGAACACATCGACGAAGTTATTGACATCCATATCGACTGTTTTAAAGATTCTTTCCTCACCAGCTTAGACCGCGGAGTCTTAGATTGCATGTACAATAATTATCTCTCTTCCGAATTAGGCTGCGCTTACGTGTACATTATCCCTGAAACTATCCTCGGCTTTATAGTCGGCACGGTCAATCCTTCCGTATATTACAACCAATTACTCAAAAAACGTTGGTTAAGAATTCTCGGGCTAACGTTGAAACGAGTCATCAGGAATCCCAGAATCTTAAAGTCAATTGCTCAGAGGGATTTCAGCGGATTTTTCCGACCGAATGAAAGCGAAGAGTCATACCGTAGAGCGTCTCTGGATCTAATCGCTGTTAAACCGGAATATCGGGGCAGAGGCATTGCTCGAAATCTGACCGAGGCATTTTTGTACGATTTAAAAGCGCGTGGTGTCTCAGAAGTAAATCTAGGCGTAGCCGCGACAAATGTTAGAGCGAAAAGGTTCTATGAAAAGATGGGATTTGAAAAGGTTCGCACCAGCGTGGATAATTACGGTAGAGAGTCAAATATATATAAATTGACGATGAGTGTTTAGTAAAATTGATGAAAGACAAAAAACATAGAGATTTAACCGAAGGAAGTATTATAAAAAACATTTTTGCTTTAGCCTTGCCGGCTATGGCTAGCAATGTATTTCAAACAGTTTTGGGATTAGTAGACATGGTATTCGTCAGCAGGTTAGGCACATCATCTATTGCGGCCGTGGGGGCAAGTGGTTCTGTGATGTTTTTGATTATGACTATCGCCATCAGTATTAGTATCGGTACAATCGCGCTGATAGCGCGTTTTGTCGGAGCTGGAGATTCCGATTATGCCGGTCAAGTTGCTATTCAAGCATTGATATTTGGGACGATAATCTCCAGCTTTTTGGCGTTTGTTGGCTTTTTCGCCGCTCGTCCACTGTTGACATTTCTCGTTTCTGAAGCCGAAGTGATAGACTTGGGACAACAATATCTGAGTATTATGTTCTTGGGCATTGCAACGATGTTTTTGTCGTTCTTGGCAAATGGCATTATGCAGGGTTCGGGTGATACATTCACACCGATGGTAATTAACGGAATTGCAGTAGGATGTAATATTATTTTCGACCCACTTTTAATCTTTGGAATCAGT
The DNA here is from genome assembly GCA_012961655.1 of Candidatus Poribacteria bacterium. GTDB lineage: Bacteria > Poribacteria > WGA-4E > DTYX01 > DTYX01 > DTYX01. The sequence continues at coordinate 597 of DTYX01000811.1, read as the reverse complement.
TTTCTGCCAAGGATGGGCGTTCGTGGCGCGGCATTAGCGACTGTGATGGCGCGTGGAATCGGTTTTGCCATCAGTCTATTTATACTCGTCAAAGGCTATTCGCGGCTCAAGCTCCAATTAAGCAGGTTCAGAATCGATTTTCGCATCATCTGGCGTATTATTAAAATTGCCCTTCCCAGCGCTATCGAAATGTTGACGCGGAGTAGCGCCTATTTCATCTTCATGAAGATAGTCGCAATCTATGGAACGGTAACTGTCGCCGCGTATGTAGTGGGCGGACGTCTTGATTCATTAGTTTGGATGCCAGGCTTCGCATTGGCGACGGCTTCAAGCACACTCGTCGGGCAAAATTTAGGGGCGGGTAAACCAGAACGCGCCGAGCATAGCGCATGGACCACCGTCGGCATCTACGCTGCCATAATGATTTTTTTTGGCATTATCTTTTACATTCTCGCACCCACACTGATTGGCTTTTTCGACCGCAGTCAAGAAGTTATCCGAGTCGGGACGAACTATTTTCGCATCACCATCTTCGGTTACCTCTTCTTAGCCGCTGCTATCGTTCTCAGTCGCTCGCTCAACGGCGCTGGCGATACT
>DTYX01000810.1 GCA_012961655.1 Candidatus Poribacteria bacterium | reverse complement strand
TGATGTTAAGCAACTTTCAGAAAGTTCTTTAAACTTTTACCAATTAAGGGCGATGGGGAGAGTTGTGGTGCAGGTTTCGTGGTGCAGGTTTCCCAACCTGCATCGCCACCATTGGTCACCTGAGAAAGTGCAAAAGATTATCTGAAACTCGCTTAATTATATTATCCTATCACAATTATGTCAAGGGATTTTTCTGAGAAGCTGTCTGAAAAGTATGGTTCTTTCTTCTTCAATACCGTATTCAGTCTTTTTGTCTTGCTATTGGTAAACCTTGGGATTAAGAAACTTGCGCCTAATTTTGCTTCATGAGGTTGATGTCGGGCGAATTTGTCCTCGGAAGTGTTCTCTCTGTTATGGGCACAGCGTTGGGGAAAACTGTGTATTCGTTTTGGGTGTATTAATCGCCAGAAACCTTAATCATATTAAATTCGGCGGCACGCCCAATTTATTCACCGCTTGGGCGGCTTCGTCGATATGACGCTGACCGTCTTTGAGCGAAAATGTCAAATGTCCCGGTAGAAATACATCGACGGAGAGTTCAGCCAGTTTTTTGATGCTGTCAACGTAATCTTGAAGTATGCAATCGTAGATATTTTGCAGGAGAATTCTACCACCCCAGAAGATGCAATCTCCATCGAATAGATGTGATTTACCTTCAGATTCAAAGTAAAACGATAGATGACCGAAACAATGCCCCGGAGTATCCAGCACTTTGATTTGACAACCGCCGACTGAAATTATATCTCCTTCCGATAGCTCTCTGTCAACTTCAGATGGCTCAAAGCGATAATCTTCTGGATAAAAACCGGCTTGTTTGCCAAATGTGAGATTGATAGCATCTTCGTCGCCATTTCGCAGAAAATCCGCCGAATCTTTTGAGACCAGTACATCGCAACCCAACGCTTGTTTCATCTGTGCCGCGCCTCCGGCATGGTCGGCATGAGTATGAGTGAGTAGGAGATATTTAATCTTGTCAAAACTAAATCCCTCTGCCTTAATATTTTCCAGAATTTCGTCGGTCGCTAAACCGATACCAGCATCGACGAGAGCTAATTCATTGCCGCCATTTATAAGATACACATGACAATCCAAATTATGAGTTAGGTCGAACCCAAATGCGCCACTGCCGACGAGGTAAATTATATCTGTTAGTTTCATTCTGTTTCCTCATAGTTTTATCAATAGATTTCTTCGCTAATAGTATTCTTAGAACGGCAAACTCATGTTTTGGGAATACGCTGTCTCCTCGACAGTGGCAAAAATCTTATTGAAATATAAAACATCACAGAGTATATTTTTAAGTAAATCAGATTTTAAATTTGAAGCAAAGGAGAATGTCATCATGCAGTGGATTTTAGGTACAATAGGCTCATTAATTCACCTGATATTTCTGCTAGTTGTACTCGCAACCATAATTATATCATGGTGGTTATCGCGAAAATATCGGGAACGTTATGCTGAGTTTCCCTGGTGGAAAGCGGGGATTATCCTCGCGATAGAGATACTTACCTGGATAGCTTTTGCTATATTCTGGGGTTGGGTTATGAGGTACTTCTGGATTACCGCTATAATAGCTGTTATCATCATAATAATCCTATTAGCGCGTAGAAAAAAGCCGAGTTATTAGTAGCCCAACTTTCTAAGTTGGCAGAATTGCCATCAATCGCAAAGAACCAAGATAGAATCCGTCGGGTTGAGTAGTCCGAAGGACGTATCGAAACCTTGGGCTACGCGGAAATCTAACATTGTCGAGTTAAAGGATAACCGTAATCCCAAAATCTGCAAGCCCGCATGGTTTATGCTATGCGGGCTTTTTCTTTGAGATAACGATTATTTTTTGCTTGACAGACACACAGATGTTTGGTAAATTTTCTTCTGAAATTTCATCTAAAAAAAGGATTGCTAAGTATGAGTTTGATTGAACAATTTAAAAACAGAGCCAAAGAAAATCCGATGAACATTGTGTTTCCAGAAGGCGATGAGGACAGGATTCTCAGAGCGGCGGAAATCTCCTTAAAGGAGAAGATCGCTTATCCTGTCATTCTGGGTGATGAAGACAAGATTCGAAAGCAAGCTGATGATATAGATGTTAATCTCGATGGCATAGAAATCATAAATCCCGCTCGTTCTCCCAAGATGGCTGAATACGCGTCGGCTTATTGCGAATCGCGCGATGTTACCGAAAGCCTGGCGAAGCGAATTCTCAGGCGCGCGCTCTATTTTGGCGCGATGATGGTGAATGTTGGCGATTGCGATGGGATGGTAGCTGGCTCCAAGAACACCACAGCCAGCGTCGTCACGGCTGGTAATCTGGTGGGGATGAGGGAAGGTTTTACCGCGCCATCCAGTTTTTTCATGATGGTCATACCAAACTGTCCGTATGGTGAGAATGGCGCGCTTATCTACGCAGATGCCGGCGTTAATGAGGAACCGACCGCAGCACAATTGGCGGAGATTGCCCTCGCATCTGCAGATAGCGCGCGCACACTGCTCAGATGGGAACCGCGAGTAGCAATGCTTTCTTTCTCAACGAAGGGTAGCGCCGCTCACGCACTGACAGACAAGGTGATTGAAGCGACGAAAATAGCGAAGGAGAGCGCGCCAGATTTGCTAATAGATGGTGAACTGCAAGCGGACACTGCGCTTGTTCCTGAGATAGCGCAAAAAAAGATTAAGGGTGAGAGTGATGTCGCAGGCAAGGCGAATATTCTAATATTTCCCGACCTGAATGCTGGAAATATCGCATATAAACTCACTCAATATTTGGCTCACGCCGAAGCTTATGGCCCGCTACTCCAGGGCTTTGCCAAGCCAGTCAATGACCTATCCAGAGGGTCAAGCGTGGAAGATATCGTCGGCGTTACCGCAATTACTGTCGTAGAAGCCCAATAACCCACGTTTCACTCATTATTGCCCGCTTTGCTTCGACGGCTTTTGCAATTGCCTGAATTCAGAACCAAAGCCGCCCGTATGGGTAAGGTAGGTGATTCGAGCTCGTGGGTTTTAGAGTTGCCGCGCTCTTTCTAATGCGGTTATTGCTACTGAAATGCCAAGAACAGCAACCCTTATGACAAAGAACAAACGACATTTTGAGCTTTTATGCTCCGCCCTGGGGAAAAAGCTATTCAATTGACTCGTTCTTTGAGCATCTGCTTAAAATTAATCTTGTGTTCAAAGATTGCAACAACTTTGGAAGGAGTGAAAAAGATGAGTACAGAAAACCATCATTTGAAAGAGGCAAAGAAGCTTTATCAAAAAGCCTTAGAAGAGTTTGAAAAAGCAGAAGAGAAAAATGATGACATAGTTCTAAGAGATGCCTGTGGGAAGGGTTGGCTTTCTACTATCGAGGCTACTTATGCACTTTTGGTTAAAAAGGGTGTCAAAGAAGAGGAACTTCCAAAAGGAGGAGATAGAGGAAGAAGGTATATGGTCCATAAGTATGCCGAAAGGGAGCTTAAGCTATATTATTCCTCCCTCAGGGATGACCTTCATATAGAAGGTTATTATGAGGGGACATTGAGCTTTGAAGAGATGGAGAGAAATTTAGAAGACCTAAACCTCTACATCAAGAAGATTGAGGAATGGGAAGGGGTTTCGCAATGACATCCAAGTTTTGCAGCCAAGCGTCTGGATCCTCGGTGGGGATAATCTAATCCGATACGCATGCGCATCAAGTTAAGAATTCTATGTCCCATCACAACGGGCTTTGGGTGACTATCGCGGCATTAGCCAAGAAGAAGTGACCCATTTGCTTGACCATTTGCTCGGTTCAGAGGGGATTGGCAGGCGCTTATCGGAAGACTATGGAAGAACATCCCAACTGAAGAATATCGGTCAAACAATCAAACAACTGTTTGAAGCGGGCAATTATGTCTCACCTTACGCTCAAACAAACGGACGCCTGGCGTAAGGTATTCGCTTTTATCTATTTGACCCTGAACAACTAATAAAAAAGGACGCTGCTTTGTATGAATTCCTCAAAGAGAAATTCTTTAATGAAAGCTTTTGGCAGGAGGTGCTAAGGGAATGAAAGTGTTGAAATATCTCACAACGAAAAAACAAATTATTGCCGTGGTCAGAAACGAGTGCCTCTTTGAACAGGACAGTTTTTTTGTCAGTGACCGGCATGATTATGAAACGGTTATTTCAGGTAGGTTGAAACAGACGATGTTAGGTCAGTAGTGCAAAAGTCTGAACAGCAGTCAGTCAGCACGGAAACCTGAAAATTGTGTTATCACAATATTCTCGAATTCAAATCCTACAACGACTTGCTCACTCCTGTTCTTCTAACAAAATACATAGGACAGGTATTTTGGTGGTTGTATGCCAAAAGGCAGGATGCCAAAAAGAGCAAAAGCTTTGATATTAGAGGAGATGAACAATAATGACTGCCAAAGACATCAAAACAATTCAAGAAGGCTTTGAACAGGATAAAAGAGATTATTGGGCTATACGAGAGGAACTTCTACCCAAGTTAAAAGGCAAGTGGGTTGCTGTACATAAGGGAAAGGTGGTTGCTGTGGGAGATGACATGATTTCCATCATGGATAAAGCGCTTTCCGAAGATGGATATGCGTACGTCAACAAGTTAGGTGAGGAGGATAAAATCATAATTAAAAGCAGACGCGTTGAATTTGCTTACGACCAAAGCTACTCTCCAACACCTATGCCACTAGTTACAGCTACCTTCTACAATTTTGACCAGAGTCGTAGCAAACGTTGTAGCGATGCTATTCCTGATACAGGTGCTGACCTTTCCTGCTTCCCTCTCGCCGACTGCTACCAAATCGACCTCTTTCGCTTTCCGTATTACTCGGGTGTTTCGCATGTGTTCGGTGGAGGAATTCGCCAAACTACATTTTATGGCGGAAGAGTGGAAATTGATGGTAGAGTTTATCGAACCATCATTGAACCTGTCTTGGAACCAGAACGCCTCATAGGAAGAGATGTGCTAAACCAGTGTAAAGTGACGTTTGACGGACCCAGGGGGACAACAAGTTTCGAGGAAGATTAGCAATACAAACATTATCGCAAAGCAAAGCGATACTCTAAATCCAAAGGAGGACAAAAATGTTAAACATCAAAAAAGCTATAACCGTTTCAGGAATTTTACTCAATAACTTTGTTTCTTTGAGTTTAATCATAATGTTTTGTTGGCTTGGCAACCTGTATGCCCAGATGCCAGGCGACTTCCCACAAGGAAGGGGATTTGACCCAAGGCATCCTTTTTCTCTAAGAGAAGGAGGCATCTCACCCTCCGCCATAAGCGAAAATGTGGAATTTGTGGGAGTCATCCCTATTGGTAACGATATTTTTTTACGGAGGTCAATTAAGAACGGCAGGATTGTCGGC
>DTYX01000809.1 GCA_012961655.1 Candidatus Poribacteria bacterium | reverse complement strand
GAAAAAACTCTGTAAAAATCAGTGTTCTTTTGGTATAATGTAATTGGTCATAAATTTAGTAATTACGAATTACGAATTTAGGGGGTGAGATAAGTAACAAACTTTGTTTACTTTGCTAACTTTATTACCTATCTCACCCCCCTTACAAATTGAAAGAAGGCCTGCCTACGCACTTTGCCTGCCTGTGAAGTCACCGACGCCTGGCGCTTCGCTGGGCTTACGGCGTGTCCGCACAAGCAGGCGTTAAGGTAGATGCCACAAGGGCCTGCCCGCGAGCGAAGCGAAGGGTTAGCGCAAATCAAAAGTTAAAGAATTAACTTCATAATTACTTAATCAGCGGATTATGACTGAAAGCGTTATGCTTTCATTTAAGGCGGCGCGAGGTTATCCATCAGTTTGATTAAGACCCAAAGATTATTTATCTAAAGGAACATATTCACAAGCGGTTGGCGTAGGAAATCTGATTGCTACTATCTAGATCAGCAACGCCGCTGTTGCCTGTCTGGATGGATAACAAACGCACAAAAGGAGGTACACCATGCCACGCAATATTCTCATCGGCGCCTTTGGTGGAGGTCCCGGCATCATTACGAGCCTCCTCGATTGTTTTTGGGAGATACACCAGTTACGTTTTGAGAAAGTCATCCTGGTAACAACCGACAGTCAGATTATCCATCAAGGCTACGCTGAACTCCAAAACCACTTGGCACAATCCGATTGCCCAATTTGTGTAGCTCGCCAGCACACAGATGTGGAGGTATGCTTGGAAGTTGTTCAGGGAGTGGCAGAGATTGTGACGGAGCCAGATATCAATAAGCTGGTGTCCAAGTTCCTTGGGCAGATGCGTAGGGAAAGTCAACCGGACACGAATATCTACCTCTGTTTATCCGGGGGGCGTCGAAATATGATAGCGAGTACCGTATTTGCTGGGATGCTTTTTCCGGTGGTCGGACTCTACGACGCAACCCCAAAGAAAAGGATACTCGGCCATGAAGTGAAGCAGACACGTGAGGCATGGAACACGCTTTCCGATGACGAGAAAAAAGCCTTATGGGAAGAAGAGAAAGCCCTATTAAGAAAAATCGGTCTCCAAACTGAGCAGATTGATAAGCCGCCCCCAACGTTTGGATGGCACTACAATGTGAAGGAGGATTTTAACCTCGTGCGCTTGCCTTTTATTGGATTGACGCCGTTTTTTGAAGCGTTAACACAAATCATCCGTTTTCAGCAAGGAGCGCACATAAAAGACCGTGAAATCAAGAACTGGTTTGATAACATGCAAAATGATTCCAACTTTACATCGATTATCCACTATTTCTCAAAGGTCATCGGGGCGCCGATTGACCAACTAACCCCCACCGAAATTCTTAAACTCCAACAATTGGATAACCCCTTCTGGCATGACTGCATAAAATGGGGAACGAAAGAAGGAATTAAGGCGGATGCTTTGAAGAAGAGATGGGAAAAATGGAAGATGATTTTCACAATGCAAAAAGTGGCGGATATGCTCTTCGACGAATTTGATAAGCTCTTTAAGCAATCCTTAGATGAGGTATCCCTTCGCAAGACGTTTGAATCTCTCCACCAGCAGTTCAATCGGAAAATCATCCAAACGCTCAACGTTAGAAGTCAATCGCTCGTTGAATTGATAAAAGACGCTGGTAGCCAAGCGCGTGAACGCTGGAAAAAATCAGGAGGCACATCAAAATCGGCGAAGTTTTTGACATCCCAAATTGCCGACATCAAATCCCTTTCGCCGAATATTTGTGTCGATGGAGATTTTGCTGTGATGCTCATGGAACTCATCCACAACGCGATTAAATTCGCGGACAAAACTTATGAAGTTGAGGTGACGTCGCAGCATATCGCCATACGAAATGACGGCGCTCCATTTGACCAAGCAGATTGGGAAAAGAGTCTGAAATCGAAACGCTATCCAGACATCTGTTTCCGACATCTTCTTGAATTTAACATTGGGCAATGTCCCAACGGAAAGGGAACGGAAATTAAAATCTCAGGATACGATATCCATCGCGCCGCATTAAAGATACCGATTAACGCATGTGATATTTACCATGCCAAAGATTACGAGTGAGGTGAATAAAATGCCCCAAATCGTTCTTGTCGATGATGAAAAGATTAGAAGGGATTTCCTTGACGAACAACTTAATGCCGATTGTCCTCAAGAAGATCTTTACAAAGTAGCGCATGTCACGCATTGGGCTGAACTGGAAGACTTGTTTAATCCGTTTAGCGAGGTAGGCCATGAGGCAATTGACCTGATTGCCCTTGATGTCAATTTCAGCAAACTTCCACGCAAGCAACTCCTCCGTCAACCTGACGGCCAAAAGGATGATGCGAATATTCAAGGCTTTCTCATCTTAGAGAAAATCAGGGAATGGGAAGAAAGGGAAGGGCACCCGCCAAGTCGGGTTATGATGTTTTCTGACAAAGTTCCAACGCTGCCTGAAAACCTTTCAGATTACATGGTGAAGTACAAATCTCAAACCTATCTTTTTCAGGAAAGGAGCGCTACCGATATCCGTTTAGTCGAAAAAATCAGGCGGCTTTGTCCGGCAATCGACAAAAAACGCATCGAGAAATGGAAAACAATGTTTAATATCGTCTGCGGGAATAGCCGCAAGATGTACGAACTGATGTGTCGCGCCGAGCAGATTGCAAAATCAGACTGCAACGTTTGGATTGCAGGCCCCACCGGTGTCGGGAAAGAACTGGTGGCACTGTTTATCCACCGCAACAGCAAACGCGCAAATGATTTCTGGGCATTGTTGGAAAACCTTGTCGAAGAACTATGGCAATTGCGAAACTTAGGTGCAGATATTTTCGGTGATAAAACTGAATTTACTGCCAAAGCTGAAATCGAACTGACACGAGCCATTCCTGGGCTACCGTTCCCATATCATAGCTTAGTAAAGCTAAATCAAGCAGAGAGAAGAGAAAAGCTGGCAGAACTTGAGATGAATTACGGACGAGAGCTTGAAATGCTCAAAGAACTGGAGCAGGGAGTTGACAACCTTGCCAATTCTTTTGAGAATACTCTACAAAAGCAGATAGAAGTGCCGCAGGAGTTATGGCAAAAATATCTCAAGCAGGTTCAAGACAGGTTTCCAAACGCTCCCCGCCAACAAGGGCTTGTCCATTTGATTTGTCGGGAAGTGTTCAAACTGTGGCGTCAATCCCCACTATTTGGTTTTAAGGCATTTAACTGCGCCGAGTTATCTACTGACCCCAATTCGCTCCTCGGCAAATTGTTTGGCGTCCCG
>DTYX01000808.1 GCA_012961655.1 Candidatus Poribacteria bacterium | reverse complement strand
GAATCTCTTTGATATCAGGGATAAACTTTTCCTTTCGATACGCTTCGCACTCAAGACAAGCCTTAATACCTTTTAAAACAGGCTGTCTAAATCTATATTGGTCCTCATACTTCCACCGTCCAGATAAGTACACAACAAGTCCTTCACTCCACCATCTTGGAGTTTTTTCCGTATCAGATGGATTAAGATACTCTTCAAATATATGCGTTATTTCGTGAAAAAGAAGTCTTCTATATTCATCGGGAAAATACTTGAAATTTGCAGGATTCTTCTTAGATAGGCGGCTTTCTCTTTAAGTCGGGTATCAGTCCATTTCCTTGGTCTGTTCCTTTTCGTTTTTCCCGTCTCTTGCTCTATCTTCCCAAGCATCTTTTCAAGTTCGCAGACTTTATGTTGGTCTAAGATATCCACCCAACATCAACGAACCAAGTTCTGCCTTTGTAGTTGTTTCAGATTCTTTAATTGCCACTATCTCACCGCCATACATAACCGCAATCCTATCGCTAAGCATAATAATTTCGTCTAAATCCATCGAAATAAGCAGTACCGCGCAACCTTTGTTTTTCATCTTGACTAATTGTTCATGCACATATTCAATTCCTGCCACGTCGAGTCCAACAGTAGGTTGGAAAGCGACGATGATTTTCGGTTTCTTAGAAAGCTCCCTGGCAAGAATCATCCTTTGCTGGTTGCCGCCTGATAGTCCACTTACAATCGTTTTTGAATCTGAAGTTCTGATTCCAAATTTCTTTATAAGTCGCTTTGTGTATGCAGTTATTGCTCGGCGATTCTGAACAAATCCCCCCTTTCGCAAAGGAGGGTAGGGTGAATTTGCAAACGGAGGGTTGCGATGGACTCCTAAGATTGCGTTCTCCTCAAGGGTGAAATCAAAAATCAACCCCCTCGATAGCCGGTCTGGGATATGTGCAATTTTGGCTTTTATCATCTCCCTCGCTGACAAACCAGCAATATCACGACCATTCAAGCGTATTTCACCGGCAATCGGCTTTCGCAGACCAGTCAGCGTCTGTACCAGTTCTGTTTGTCCATTTCCTTGTACGCCTGCTATCCCCAAAATTTCATGACTTTTCACTTCCAAAGATACGCCGTTCAAAGCAGGTAGGCCACGGTCATCCAGAGCTTTAAGTCCATCAACTTCCAAAACTATCTCTTGCTTAATTCCGAAATCCAAAATCCGAAATCTGCATTCCGAATTCCGAATTCCAAATTCCGAACCTACCATCATTTCAGTCAGTTGGCTTTCATTCGTCTCATCCGCTTCAACGTTCCCTACAACCTTTCCTCTCCTAAGCACCGTGATTTCATCGCATATTTCCAATGCTTCTCTGAGCTTGTGAGTGATAAAAACAATCGATTTGCCCTGTTTTTTAAAGGTTTTTAAAGCGCTGAAGAGGGCTTCTATCTCTTTTTGTGAGAGGACGGATGTCGGTTCATCCAATATGAGGATGTCCGCCTCTCGATAAAGCATTTTGAGTATTTCAACGCGCTGCTGTTCACCGACGGATAAATGCTGCACTTTAGCCTCCGGGTCCACGGGCAACCCGTACTGTTTTGACAATTCCCCAATTTTTCGCGCTGCCTTTTGTGTGTCTATAAAAATTTTAGCCTTTGACGGTTCTCTGCCCAAAATGATGTTCTCAGTCACAGTGAGGTTATCAACGAGCATGAAATGCTGATGTACCATCCCGATGCCAAGTTCAATGGCGACAGCGGGGCTCTGAATCTCCACTTCTGTGTCATTGATGAAAATACGGCCAGAATCGGGTTGATAAAGCCCGTAGAGAATGCTCATCAGGACTGTTTTGCCAGCGCCGTTCTCCCCGAGGAGGCCATGTATGGAGCCACTTTTCAAAGCAAAATCAATGTTGTCATTGGCAATGACTCCGGGAAATTTTTTCGTTATTCCTTTCACTTGAACAGTTAATTCTGACATCGAAATGTAAAAAGTAAAGAGTTAAAGAGTAATCATTTTTACTTTTTACTCATTACTTTTTGTTCTCTAACAATTTCCCCTAAGTAAAAACCCGTATTTTCATAGAAAAATTATTCATGTTCTATTACAATTGTCCCATCTTTGATGCCATTAACCGCTTCGACTAACTTCAAGATAACCTCAGGGGGAATTTTCACCTTAGATTTGCTCGCTCTTATGTATTCATTCACGTCCAGATTTCCAATAGCTATGCCCGTTCCGATACCAATTTCCGTATTGATGCCATACTGGATAATTCCTGATTTGAAGGTTCCTTTGAGTGTTTTTTGTATCTCATTTTTGACCGCTACATCAACCCTTTTCAATCCGCTGGCAATTATTACATCAGCGTGTTCGGGCATACTCCATGCCTGGTCGACGTCCGTTCCAATCGCCCAGCGATTTCTGTCTTCCTCGGCGGCGGCGAATACGCCGAGGTGTGATTTCCCCGCCGCGCCGTAGATAATGTCGGCGCTGGCGTACATTTCAAGAGCGAGCTCTTTTCCAAAGCTTGGGTTATCCCATGCCCCGACATATCTTACCAGCACATCTTTCTCTGTCATATTTTTATTTGCCCAAAGCGCGCCTTGGGTGAAACCTTGGGCAAATCGGTGAATCAACGGAATATCCATACCGCCCTGGATGCCCACTTTTCCAGTCCTGGTCATCATTCCAGCGGCGACACCGCAAAGGAAGGCCTCTTCCCAATCGTTGAAGAGAATCGAAGCGACGTTTACTGCATTGGCGACAGCGTCGATGACGATGAACTTCTGGTCAGGATAATCCAGAGCTACCTCTTCGAGTATCGGCGCCTGGTCGAAACCAACGCAGACGATTATGTTGTATTCATTTGCGCTGGCAAACTCCCTTTGGAATCCCTCATATTCCGCAATCGAAGTCGGCTCGACGTAATCCAAAATATCTTCGGCTTTCTTTTTTGATTCCTTGGCAATCTCCTTCGCTGCTTCCAAAGTCCCCCAATAACTTTGGTCATTGAATGACCTATCTCCCAGCCCTCCCGTAGCCAGGATTAATCCTATCTTGGGCGGCGCTGGGCTTTTTAAAGCATGACTCAACACGCTAAAGTTCCAAAAGAAGATGGCAATTGTAAGAGTCATCAAAATATGATAGATAAATCTCTTCATCTTAATCTCCTTATTCTTTAAACGGATAAAAAAAGAAAAGAATCCGTTAGCAGTTCACCCCGTGAGATAAAGAACAGTGCACTAATATCTAACTCGGAAATTATGATACCTCCCACTGTAAGGTTGCTCTTCAATTTTGACATCAGTTACTCGTGAAAACTCAGGACCTCTGCGTAAATAATGAACAAAAGTCTCCAAATCAGATTTTGACCCCTCTGCTACAACCTCGACCTGACCACTGCGCAGATTTCTCACATAACCTTTGATGCCAAGCATCATCGCTCGTGCCCGGGCGAAATAGCGAAATCCCACCCCTTGCACCCATCCGCTTACCAATATGTGATATTGCTTGTAATCCGGTGTGGTTTCCATAAGCTATTAATCAGAAACCGAATTTTTCCGAAAAACTCGGTTTCTATGTATTTCACCTCATAATTACCATCCGCCGCGTCGTTTGAAATCGCTCCGCCTGCATCGTATAAAAGTACACACCGCTTGCCACATTCTCCCCCGCTCCATCTTTGCCATCCCAATAAGCAGCCTTGTCTTTGGTCATGTAAATTCCCGCGTTCTGATTGCCTAAGTTTGGTGGTGTTACAAACTTGTTGATGGACCCAAAAAAGGAACTTAACGCAAAG
>DTYX01000807.1 GCA_012961655.1 Candidatus Poribacteria bacterium | reverse complement strand
AATTAAAATATACCTTAAAGTTTTGCTAATGTCAAGTTTTTTTTGCCATTACAAAAGTGTTGACTTTCTAGGCGAAATTGGTTATCATTTTTGAGAACTTACCAAAATAGCAACTTTTTTCTTCACCAAATTACATCAAACTACCATCACGGTCTCACTACAAGAAAAAAGTAGTAGACATCTTAGGTGACTTTTGATAAACTTAAAAAATATTCTTTTTCTGCGTGAAAGAAGATGTCAGAAGCTATCCATCGCAGGGAAATAGAAAAAAAGCAGGAGCGGAAAACGGTAAGAGTAAAGGTCAGCAATGAGGTTGTTATGAACAGTAAGATGTTTAATCCCATTACGCTAAACTTAATCAAAAATGCGTTGGAATCGACCGTAGATGAGATGGCGCTGACGATAGTGCGAACAGCATATTCGAGCAATCTGAAGAACTCTATGGATTTTTCCACCGGATTTTGTTCTAAGCAAGGCGAACTGATTGCACAGGGTCTTTGCCTGCCGTTACATCTGGGCAGTTTGCCAGACGGAATGGATGCCATCCTAAAAAAATATGACGGCAAGATTTATCTAGGCGATGTATTCATTTTAAATGACCCTTACGAGGGCGGCACTCATCTGCCTGATATTTATATTATCAAACCAATTTTCGTGGCTGACGAATTGCTGGCTTTTGGGACAACTATTGCGCATCATACGGACATCGGCGGTCGCGTCGCTGGCGGCAACGCCTGCGATTGTACTGAAATCTATCAGGAAGGACTGCGCATTCCACCGCTCAAACTTTACGAGCGTGGGAAAGCAAATCGGGCGTTGTTTGATATTATCGAAAAAAATGTGCGTGTGCCAGTAAATGCCCTGGGAGATTTGCGGGCTCAATTGTCAGCTTGCTATATCGGCGAACGCGGGTTTATGAAACTGATAGAGACCTATGGACGACAAACGCTTCTCAGGTACATAGAAGAATTGCTCAATTACACTGAAAGACTTGCCCGTGCGGGAATCAGAGATTTGCCCGATGGCGAGTTTGAGTTTACCGATTACATAGATGACGATGGCATTGAGCCTGACCCAATTCCCATCAAAGTAAAAATCACCATCTCTGGAGATTCTCTGACGGCAGATTTTGCCGGTACCGCAAAACAAGTAAAAGGCGGGATAAACTCGCCCATCCCATTTACGAAATCCGCCGTATACACCTGTGTTCGATGCTTGCTGCCATTGGATATTCCCACTAATTCAGGTCTATTTCGCCCGATAAAAGTCCTAGCTCCTGAGGGGACGGTGGTAAATCCTGTGATGCCCGCGCCAGTTGCCGCCAGAGGCTTGACAGGGTTTCGTCTGGCAAATGTGGTGTGCGGCGCTTTAGCGCAAGTCGCGCCGGATAAAATCCCCGCAGCCGAAGTGGGTGGAGATACGGGAATCAGCATCGGCGGATATGATGCTGATGACAACGCCTTCGTCTTTTTGGAATTTCTCTTCGGCGCATGGGGCGGACGCCCCGATAAGGACGGCATCGACGGAAACGCCAGCATCGTTGTGAATTTTTCCAATAACCCCGCCGAAGTCATCGAAGTAGAATATCCACTGATGATTGAAGAATACGGTTTTATGCCCGACTCAGGTGGCGCAGGACAATATCGCGGCGGATTAGCGGTCGTGCGCCAATATCAGTTTACCGGCGAAGAAGCCGTGCTGCAAATCCGTTCCGACCGACGTAAATTCCTGCCCTACGGGCTCGCCGGAGGCAAAGATGGCACACCATCGATGAATATCCTGAATCCAGATGGGGAACATCGGACGCTTCCCTCTAAAATATTGCTGACCATAAAGCGCGGCGATGTCTTGAGGCATATCTTAGCGGGCGCAGGTGGATGGGGCAATCCCGCAAAACGGGAGGTTCAAAAAATTTTGGAGGATATGCGCGATGAAAAAATTACCCCCGAATATGCAAAGCGGGAATATGGCGTGACGATTGATTTAGAAACAGGGGAAGTGAAGCGTGAATAATGAAACGTGATTGGGGCAAATTATCACTTTTAATAGCACATAAATGAAATAGGTACGTAAAACGTAATACGTAATGCGTAAAATGTAAAGAAAAAATCACTTATTACGTATCACTCATCACTATTCACGCTATGCACATGCTTCTTTATCATAAGGTTCATGTCCGCGGAGTATAAAAATGCTTTACCCCATATATTTAGATTTGCGCAACCGAAAATGCGTCGTGGTGGGCGGCGGAGAAGTCGCCCAACGAAAAGTGTTACTGTTGTTGCAATGTGGCGCAAAAGTTGTCGTGGTTAGTCCAGACGTTACTGAAAAACTCGCTGAACTCGCAAAGGATGCGCAAATTATATGGTATGCGCGAGAATTTGAACCAGATGACTTAAGCGGCGCGTTTTTGGTACACGCTGCTACTGATAAACCCGCAGTAAATTCCTCCGTTTCAAAATGCGCCCGCACTTACGGCATAAGTTTGATAAATGTCGTAGATACTCCCGTCGAATGTACCTTTATCACGCCCTCGATAGTGGCTCGTTCAGACCTCATAATCAGTATCTCAACCAGCGGCAAAAGCCCGGCGCTGGCAAAGAGAATTCGACAACAGTTGGAAAAACAGTACGGTACTGAATACGCCGAATTTCTCGATATCCTCGGAGAAGCGCGAAAAGTGGCGATGGACATCATTCCAACCCAAAGACAACGGCGGCAAATTTTTGAAAAAATCATCGACTGTTCAGAGGTTTTTGATTTAATCAAAATAGGTGAAAAAGAGGAAGCTCGTCGGCTGACCATGCAAATTATCATTGATGGAAAAACTTTTGAGTAAAAAATCTATTT
>DTYX01000806.1 GCA_012961655.1 Candidatus Poribacteria bacterium | reverse complement strand
TATAACTTAACTTCAAAAATTTAAACGGTTGCCTTTGTTTCTTTGTTTCTGACATGTTCACCTTCGTACCTTATACCTTTACAAGGTTTATAGTATTCAGGCTTTTTTATCCGTCTTATAGTAGCCGCAACCTCACCTACTAACTCTTTATCTATCCCGCTAACTATAATTGGCACTTCAGTCAATTTCTCAACAACCTGTTCTTGCCCAATGCTTAAAGATACATCTTCTGGAGCAGTATATATTACGGGATGTGAAAAGAAAACTTTATCCTTCAAGGTGAGTCTATTATTCTGTACTTGTATAATATCTCTTCCTATACCCACCAAGCGAAGATGTTTTTCAAATCCATCTGTAACCCCTATAACCATATTGTTAATCAGCGCTCGGGTTAATCCGTGTAACCCCTTATGTCTTCTGCTATCGCTGGAACGAGTCACCAAGATTTTACTATCCTCTACGGTGACATTAATGCCCGCTGGAATCTTCTTCGTGAGCTTTCCTTTGGGTCCATCGACGGTTATATTGCCTTGCTCTAAGGTGACTTGAACGCCAGTGGGTAAATTTATCGGCATTTTCCCAACTCTAGACATAATTTCATCTCCTTACGATGCGTCATAAAAACTTAAGAGATTATAACCAAGATTATATTTGGGCAATCAGATTGCCATAATCAAATCACCAAACGTAGCAGAGCACTTCTCCACCTACGCCAGCTTTTCTAGATTGTGCCGAGGTCATAATCCCCTGGGAAGTTGACAAAATAGCTATACCTAGTCCTCCCAAAACTCTCGGTAACTTATCCTTATCGACGTAAACTCGGCGTCCCGGTTTGCTAATTCGCTTGAGTTGAGTGATGACCTTTTCCTTGTTTTCCCCATATTTGAGATATACTCGCAAGATTCCTTGTTTACCGTCTTCTATAAAACGATAATTTCTAATGTATCCCTGTTCATATAGAATCCTCGCTATCTGCTCCTTAATTTTGGAAGCAGGAATCTCAACTCTTTCATGGCCAACCATATTAGCATTTCTAATCCTGGTTAACATATCTGCAATCGGGTCAGTCATTGACATCTGTTGCATCTCCTATCAAACTTTTTATAAGAATACCATAAGATATATAGTTCTATTTTACTATTTACCAGCTTGACTTTGTAACACCTGGTATCTTCCCCGCTCGCGCTAACATTCTGAAGCAGATTCGGCACATCTCGAATTTTCGTAGATATCCTCTTCGTCGGCCACAGATACGGCATCGATTATATTTGCGTACTTTGAATTTAGGTTCCCGCTTCTGTTTCTCTATCAAAGCCTTCTTTGCCAAATTACTTTCCTCCAATGATTATTATTTGAAGTCTCCGACTTCGGAGTTTTATTCCTGACAAGGCAAAAAGAAATTATTCCCTGAAAGGCATTCCCATAAGCTCCAACAACTCCCGCGCTTCCTCATCTGTTTTAGCGGTAGTAGTGATTGTCACGTTCATACCTCGAATTTCGCTAACCTGGTCATATTCAATTTCCGGAAAGATTAACTGCTCTTGCAATCCCAGGGAGTAATTCCCATGGCCATCGAAGGAATTCGGGTTTACGCCTCTGAAATCCCGTATCTGTGGGAGTACCAGATTCACAAGTTTATTTAGGAATTCGTACATTCGAGTTCTACGCAGAGTAACCTTGCAACCAACAGACATTCCAGTGCGGACTTTAAAAGCGGAGACCGATTTTTTGGCGCGAGTAATGACGGCTCTCTGGCCCGCGATACGGGTTAAATCTTCCACAGCATTGTCCAAAAGGCCAGGATTTTGAGTAGCAGCGCCGACTCCCATATTCAAACAAATCTTTTCCAACTTGGGAACTTCCATTGTATTCTTATAACTAAATCGCTGCTGCATTGCGGGAACGACATCTTTTTGATAAAATTCTTCATAAGCGCTCATATTACTGCTCTCTTTCTATTCGTTTCGTTATGAACTTCTTAGGAACGGTAGAAGTTATTCTCTCTCAGCAACTTCTCCGCATCTTCTGCAAATCCTAACTCTAAATCCAGTTTCCAGCTTACGTCGAGAAGTACGGGTTGGTTGACTACACCTTGGGCAAATCAATTTAAGATTTGAAACGTGGATAGAGCCTTCTCTTTCGATGCGACCGCTTTGCCCCTGTGGAGTAGTACGCCGCATGTGCTTTATTATCATATTGATACCTTCGACTATAGCCGTATCCTTTTCGGGAATCATATGTAAAATAACTCCTGTTTTACCCTTATCTTTTCCACTAAGGACATAAACTTCATCGCCGTTTTTTACATGAAACTTTCTTTTACGTCTTTTTAATTTTTCTCTCCTGGCCACGTCTGCCTCCTATATAACCTCTGGCGCTAGTGAAATAATTCTAGTAAACTGTTTATCTCTTAATTCTCGAGCTACTGGACCAAAAATACGAGTTCCCCGCGGTTGCTTTTGCTCATCTATTATAACTGCGTCATTTTCATCAAACTTGATGTATGAGCCATCTGGACGCCTATATTCTTTTGCGGTGCGCACGATAACGGCTCGTACTATTTCGCCCTTCTTGATAGCACTATTGGGGGCTGATTCTTTAACTGACGCGGTAATAATATCTCCGATTCGTGCATATTTTCGACGTGTTCCCCCTAGAACTCCGATACACATAATTTTTTTAACACCAGTGTTATCGGCAATATTCAGCATTGTTTGTACTTGAATCATACTTTTATCCTTTTCTGGCAAGATAAGAATCGGCGTAAGGTTCACCTCAGGATTTTATAAGGTTCGATGAACTATGTGGTTGAGGTTTACACTGCTTTTTCAATTATTTCACAGACCCGCCAACGTTTGCGACGACTTAAAGGTCGGGTCTCCACAATTTTTACGGTATCACCTATTTGACATTCATTGTTCTCATCATGCGCTAGTATTTTTGAATTGCTTCTGATAATTTTCTTATATATCGGATGTTGTAGAATACGCTGTATCGAAACTACAGCCGTTTTATCCATTTTATTACTTGTGACAATACCCGTTCGCGTTCTACGGTTGCCTCTTTTCGCTTTCAAAGGATACCTCCATTATCCATTATTCCTCGGAAAATTGGAATAGTTAGGTACTTATAATCGACTGAAATTTCCGAACTATAACAATTACTCTCCAAGAGAGGAATTTGTTTCTGCTGAAATGTCATCTAATTCCTAATTCTCTTTCCCGGAGAATTGTTTTGATTCGGGCGATATCTTTTCTGGTTTTTTTTAATACCGTTGTATCTTCGAGTTGCCCTAAAATTTGTTGGAATTTTAGTCCGAATAGTTCATCTTTCAAATCATTCAGCATCTGTTGCAGTTCATCTTCAGGATGTGTTCTCAATTCAACCGCGGTCATCCTCTATCACCACCCGTACGAACTACAAATTTAGTTTTAATTGGGAGTTTATGAGCAGCTAATCTCATTGCCTCTTTAGCAAGCTCTTGTGGCACACCCGCTATTTCATAAAGTATTCGGCCAGGTTTAATAACCGCGACCCAATGGTCTGGAGCTCCTTTTCCGCTTCCCATCCGAGTTTCAGCGGGTTTTTTTGTTACAGGCTTGCTAGGAAAGATGTTAATCCATACCTTCCCCCCACGTTTAATGTGGCGTGTCATTGCAACTCGCGCCGCCTCAATTTGATGATTAGTAATCCAACCTGGTTGCAAAGCTTGCAAGCCGTACTCTCCGAAGGAAATTTCAGAACCTCTATAGGATTTTCCTCTCATACTTCCCCGTTGAACCTTACGATATTTGACTCTTTTAGGCATTAACATTTTTACTGCTCCTCAATGTAGTAATTATATCTATTTTTGAGGCGAATTTCTCCTACGTCTATCTCCACCCGTCCTCGTCGGAACAGGTCGTCCGCCAGTGGGTCTTCTTCCCGTCCTACTCGAACTTCGCCTTATCCCCCTACCTCTTGCAGGTCGTTCGCCTGTCCTTTCGTCTCTTCCATCGGAATCCATGCGAACCCCATCAGTTCTACGCGGTCGCCTTCCTAAATCGATACGACGTCCAGTCTGCATTGCTGGAAATTCAGCAGTAGGTTTCTCTGCTTCAATCTCAGGTCTTCCTATAATTTCACCTTTAAAAATCCATACTTTAACCCCAATTTTACCATAAGTTGTATTAGCCTCAGCAAAGCCATAATCGATATTCGCTCTCAAAGTCTGTAAAGGAACTCGACCTTCTAACTCTTTTTCTTTTCGGGCAATTTCTATTCCAGCCAATCTACCGCCACAAAGAATCTTAATACCTTCAGCCCCCATTCGCATGGCGGCTGCTACTGCCTTTTTCATCGCAACTTTGTGAGCAGCGCGCCGTTCTAGTTGGAGCGCGATGCCCTCAGCGACTAGTTGAGCATCCAGTTCTGGGCGTTTAATCTCTTCGATTACAATACGAACATTTCTACCTATCAGTCGCTCCAAATCCGCGGTCAATTTTTCGACTTCAGCTCCACGTCGACCAATCACAATGCCTGGACGCGCTGTATGAATATGAACGATACATTTATCAGGGAATCTTTCAATTTCAACCTTTGAGATGCCAGCGCGAAATAGTTGTTCTTTTATATAACTTTGAATCTTAAGGTCTTCATGTAGCCAATCAGCATATTCTTTTTCACCATACCATTTTGAATCCCATGTTTCAATAAATCCTAATCTTAACCCACGTGGGTGTGTTTTTTGTCCCACAAATACCTCCTTATTTAATTTAAAGGTTTGAATTACTCATTTTCCTCCCTCTTTTCATCAAGAATCACGGTGATATGTGACCTTCTACGTCGAATTCTATAAGCCATACCTCTTGCTCTAGGGCGAAACCATTTTCTTGTAACACCTTCATCGACAAATATTTTTTTTACATATAGTCTAGATTCATCAATATTTGTATTCTCTCGACGAGCATTTGAAGCGGCGGAATGTATTAATTTATCAATCATGCCAGCCGCAGCTTTGGGTGTGAAAGCGAGAATATCAAGAGCATCTTCAACAAACTGATTTCGGACTAAGTCAACTACTAGTCGAGCTTTCCTTGGAGCAATAGGTAAATTCCGCCCAACTGCTCTTGCTTCCATCCTTAAGCCTCCTGAATATAAAATGACTTGTTTTTAAACATTTACTTCTGAGCGCTCTCCCCCTTTATCAAAGGGGGTCGGGGGGATTTTAAAATCTACGTCCACGTTGTTGTTCCTTTGCCACTCTTCCCCCATGTCCTCTAAAAACTCGCGTCGGGGCAAATTCACCCAACTTGTGTCCCACCATATTTTCCGTAACTAAAACGGGCATAAGGCG
Source organism: Candidatus Poribacteria bacterium (assembly GCA_012961655.1). Lineage (GTDB taxonomy): Bacteria > Poribacteria > WGA-4E > DTYX01 > DTYX01 > DTYX01. Next base: position 5,550 of record DTYX01000806.1, on the reverse strand, counting down.
CCTGCCGTTATGAACAAGGAAGGTGTGGCCGACAAAATCGGGAGTTATCATCGACCTACGCGACCATGTCTTTATGACGCGCTTCTCCCCTGTTTTATTTAGAATTTCAACCTTTTTCAACAATTTGGGGTCGACATACGGTCCTTTTTTCACAGAACGCGGCATAAGTTTTCAATCACTCCTTCTTGATAAGATTAATTTATCTCCTTTTGCTTATAATATATCTATCCGAAACTTTATTCTTCCTTCGAGTCTTATATCCTTTTGTCGGTGTCCCCCAAGGGGTTACAGGGTGTCTTCCTCCAGAGCTTTTACCTTCGCCACCGCCGAGAGGGTGGTCGACGGGATTCATTGCGACTCCACGAACCTTAGGACGTTTACCCAACCACCTCGCCCGACCTGCTTTGCCAATGACAATACTTTCGTGTTCCACATTTCCTACTTGTCCGATGGTTGCCATACAATCGACCGGTACTAATCTAATTTCGCCTGAGGGAAGTTTTATATGAGCAAAACGTCCTTCTCTGGCTATCAATTGTGCTGAAGAACCTGCGCTGCGCACCATTTGAGCGCCTTTCCCGGGGATTAATTCCAGATTATGAACAAAAGTACCCAACGGAATATTAGCCAACGGAAGAGCATTACCAACTTTAATTTCAGCCCTGGGACCAGAATTCAAGGCATCGCCCACTTGTAGTCCCAAAGGAGCAAGAATGTACCGCTTTTCTCCATCGGCGTAGTGTAGCAAAGCGATTCGGCTTGTTCGATTTGGGTCATATTCAATGGAAGCGACCTTCGCTGGAACACCATGCTTATCTCGCTTGAAATCAATTATCCTATATCTGCGTTTATGTCCCCCACCACGATGACGAACAGTTATCCGACCATTACTATTTCTGCCACCGGTGCTCTTCTTACCACGCAACAACACCTTCTCCGGTGTGCTGGTGGTAATCTCATCAAAAGTATAACCTGTCATAAAACGTCTACCAGACGTCGTCGGGGAAAACTTCTTAATACCCAATTTTCCAACTCCCTCCTTGAGGAATTCGGAATGAAAAGAGGTACTTAATTCCGAAATCCGAAATCCAAATTCCGCTATATTCCCTCATAACGTGAAATTGTAGTGCCTTCCTCAAGACTGACAATCGCTTTTTTCCGATCCGGTCGCCTGCCTTGTCTATAACGCCAAAGATGCCCTTTGGTTTTCCCTTTAACCCTTATTACATTTATTTTTCGTATTTTACCTTTTATTTCAGGAAAAATCTGTTCAAGAGCATGTCGTATTTCAATCTTATTAGCTTTAACATCAACCTCGAAGGTATATTTGGGGATTTCCCTTCTTATAGTAGAATCATAATCTCTGGTGTATTTATCCCTGAGAATTGTACTTTTTTCGGTAATTGTCGGTCTTTTTATAATAGAATATGGGTCTTTCATTTACATTCTCTCCTGAGACAATCTTACGGTTTTACCCATCCTCCGTAAGCAAATGCGATAATCGTTCCGATAGCGACGTTAATAGAATAATCTTTCCCTTTCTGTTGGTTATATTGACTGGTCAAATCATACAGTTGTTTGACATCGAGATATAGGATGAGGAGCGCGTCGTCAATCTGAGCTTTATCTATGGCTGCGGTTTGCTCACCTTCTTTTTCATATTGAATTTGGTCTACAACCTGCCCGATTCGCTCTTGAAGCGTCTCATCTAAATCATTTAGAAACTCTCTCCCTTTCTGATTGATGATATAATGCTTCTCAGGCTGCAATTCGTAGTCCAAAAAACCGTTTGCTTTCGCATCTCGCTTACATTGAGAGATAAATAATTGAGGAGCGGGACCAGTCAGCCGAAGCGTCGTATCAGTCACGGCGAGCTGACCATTGATTCTTTCAAACTGACTATTGGTTCTTTCAAATGTCACAGCGAGCTGATTATTGATTTTTTCAAACTGACTACTAGTTTTTTCAAATATCACGGCGAGCTGATTATTGATTCTTTCAAACTGACTACCGGTTTTTTCAAATGTCGCAGCAAGTTGACTATTGATTCTTTCAAAACCGATTTGCCCTCTTTTATCAATCTTAGTGGCGTAAAAAACGGCGTAGATTCCAATAAAAACACCTATTATACTTGCAATATTGGCAACCAGATTGATAACATCTATCATACCTCTCCACACCCCTAGGACTCGACCTCAGGTTATTGCATTGAAATTTCCTCGGTTGTTCATCCCTTCACGAAGTTTACCGTTTCACTCCGTTCAAGCGCAGGCCTCAAGCGAAGGGTTCGAGGGCAAGCTTATTTCTGAAATTTTTCTTCAAGTTTTTGAACCGCAGCTTGAGTTATCAGAAGTTTATCGTGCCATAGAACGTCATAGGTATTCAGCAAGTTCCAAGTACATACGTTTACCTGCGGAATATTACGCGCGGAATAGTAAACATTTTTATTATCAACATCCAGCACAATCAAAATTTTTCCATCTAAGCCGAGGTTTTGAAGCAAACCGACCATTTCTTTCGTTTTCGGTTTTTCAAGGTTTATATCGTCGATAATAGTGACATTATTATTTTGAAATTTATCCGCCAGAGCGGAGCGTAATGCCAGTCGAAGCATCCTCTTAGGAGTGGATTGTCTGAAGCTTCGGGGCCTGGGGCCAAAGGCTACTCCGCCATGCACACGCGTCGGTGACTTACTATTACCGGCCCGCGCTCTACCAGTTCCTTTCTGTCGAAATAGCTTACGACCACTGCCGACAACTTCAGCGCGAGTTTTAGTTGAAGCAGTCCCGGACCTCATATTTGCAAGCTGTGCGACAACAACTTGATGAAGAACGTTTTTATTTACTTCGGCATTGACAAAATCATCTGACATGTCCAAATTTCCCATTACCTCACCGCTACGAGTCAGTACATTTACCGTCGGCATATTGATTATCCCCTTTTCACCAGATTATTTTATGTATTACGTATTACGTTTCACTTTTAACCGCTTTCCTAATTATCAAAAATCCATTGGGAGGGCCTGGGACAGTACCGCGAAGCACCAGTAAATTACGTTCTGGGTCAGATTTTAAAACTTTTAAATTTTGCACCGTCACTCGCTTTCCGCCATGACGGCCTGCCATTCGTTTACCTTTAAAAACTCTAGAGGGAGAAGCGCTTGCGCCTATCGAGCCAATGCGCCGCAGGTCTTTTTCACCACCATGTGATTTTTTACCGCCTTTGAATCCCCAGCGTTTTACAACACCGGTGAAACCACGCCCTTTGGAAGTACTAGTGACATCTACCAAATCACCTTCGGAGAAAATGCTTACGTCCACCGTTTCCCCCAAAGTCAAATTTTCTATGTTCACTTCGTTCACCGATGGCTTCGTCTTACGGTTATCAGTTCGTATTTCTCTAAGGAAGCGAGGGCCATACCACCTTCTTGGATGGCGTTCGTCAGCTTCAACCTCCTTTATAGCATTGGATTTAGCAAGGTGTCCGCGTTCTGGATTATTGATAATATTTTTGCGTTTACTACCGGTATTCGCGCGTCTTTGTCCAAAGCCAAGTTGGAGGGCATTATATCCATCCTTATCCTGAGTTTTAACCTGTACAATTGGACAAGGACCAGCTTCAACAACAGTTACTGGAGTGGATTCACCATCCTCACTAAAGATGCGCGTCATCCCAATTTTCCTGCCTAGTATTCCGTCACTCATAATTATTCATCCTATGCATGAAGATTCTAATTGCCTAATTCTACTTCGTCAGTTAGTGTTAAAATGAGAGAAGGAAAGGGGAAACATTGCAATTCCGTCCCTTCCGCTATAATAATTTAATTTTCACATCGACTCCCGAAGGTAAATCAAGTCGCATTAGAGCATCTACGGTTTTAGGAGTTGTTTCAAGAATGTCCAGCAATCGCTTGTGTATACGCATTTCAAACTGTTCCCTAGACTTTTTATCGATGTTAGTAGAACGCTGAACCGTATAGATTGTTTTATCCGTGGGAAGCGGAATTGGTCCTGAAACAACAGCGCCAGTCCCTTTAGCTTGCTCTAATATCTGCTTTACAGAATGGTCCAAAAGTCTATGGTCGTAAGCTTTTAATTTAATTCTTATCTTTTGATTATTCATCAGCACCACCATTGCCAATTCATTATTTCATTGAAATAACCTCTCAAGGTATTTAAATAATGCTTTGTCACGTTGTCTTAATCCCCTGCGTGTATGACAGTGATATTGAAAGAACACATTCTTACTGTCGAACTTAGGTAGTAATATTAGACACAATTTTTTCTGACACACTTGATGGAACTTCTTCGTAATGAGAGAATTCCATTGAATATGTCCCACGTCCCTGTGTAAGTGAACGGAGAGTTCTTACATAGCCAAACATTTCAGCAAGAGGAACATATACTGTTAAAACATGGGTTCTTTGATTGGCTTCGGCTTCTGTTTGTATGATTTGAGCTCTTCGGGAATTAAGGTCGCCAATTACATCCCCAAGGTATAAATCTGGGACGAAAACTTCAACTTCCATAATAGGTTCCAATATCACCGGAGCCGCCTTTTTCATTCCTTCTTGAAATGCGATTGAAGCAGCAATGGTAAATGCCATTTCCGAAGAATCCACTTCGTGGAAGGAACCATCCTTTAACTTGATGCCAACGTCTATCACCGAGTATCCCGCTAAAGACCCGATAGCCATCGCATTTTTGATGCCTTTTTCAATAGCAGATAAATATTCCTTGGGAATAACACCGCCTTTGGTTTCATCGGTGAATTCAAATCCCGCGCCCTTTTCTAGGGGGTACAACTCCAACACGACGTGCCCATATTGTCCTCTCCCGCCTGATTGCCTGATGAATTTACCTTCCGTTCGAACTGTTTTAGTGATAGTTTCGCGGTATGCTACCTGAGGCCGTCCAACATTCGCTTCTATACGGAACTCTCTCAGCATTCGGTCGACTATAATCTCTAGATGCAGTTCACCCATACCATAAATTAATGTTTGTCCTGAATCTGGGTCGGTTGCAACTTTGAAGGTTGGATCCTCCTCAGCCAATCGTTCCAATGCCAGGCTCATTTTGTCTTGGTCGACTTTCGTCTTAGGTTCGATTGCAATTGCCATTACAGGTGCAGGAAATACCATTGATTCAAGAATTATGGGGTAATGAAGGTCACAGATAGTATCACCTGTGGAAACATCTTTGAGACCAATAGCAGCAGCTATATCGCCGGCATAGACGGATTTTCTCTCCTCGCGTTTATTGGCATGCATCTGTACAATGCGTCCCACTCGCTCTTTGAGATTTTGGGTGGAATTATATACCATTGCGCCTGTTGATAGAGAGCCTGAATAAACTCTAAAATAAGCCAATTTTCCTATATGTGCATCGGTTGCAATTTTAAAAACAAGAGCTGAGAAAGGTTCTTCATCACTGGCGACACGTTGCTCGATATCCTCAGTAATCTGGTTAATTCCTTCCACAGGCGGAACATCCAATGGAGATGGCAAATAGTCAACCACAGAATCAATCAAGGGTTGGATACCTTTATTCT
>DTYX01000805.1 GCA_012961655.1 Candidatus Poribacteria bacterium | reverse complement strand
GAGAGCAAAGCGGCAAAGCGGCAAAGGCACAAGGAAGCAATTGCCGTTTTGCCCTTAGCCTATGGTCTTGCGCTTAAATCCGATGTTATGAAAATCTTATCCAATTTGCTATTCACCTCTCGATTTCTAATAACGAGGGTGTTCATACCTTTGGAGATTTTGAATATAACGGGGTTAGCGCCGCCTCTCTTATTAACTTGATCCCATGTCCATGCGCCCTGCTGCAAATCCCAAATATCCTCAGGTTGGTCGATATTTATGCCGACGAAGAAGGAATCACTTCCACCGTCTTTTGCCAGGACGCGTCCCCATATAACATACTCTCCGGTCTCGGGAAACATGATATCAAATCTGGCGGAACCTTCGCCGGCGCCGACGATGTATTTGCCGCCCGAAGCGAGTGGGTCTTTTTCGATTTTCATGAGTCCTCTAATTTCAGTCGCATCCTCAGCTTCGAAGTAAGGCCAGGTAGACATGCGGGCTTTTATCAAGATAACATCTCCGACCTTAACCTCTACACCTTCTTTTTTGAAAGGCGTAAACTTAGAATCGGGCGTAGTATCTTCAATTGTTATCGTATAAATCCCAGGCGGAACAGTAAGCAGATATTTTTCGTCCTTTCCAACTTTCAGAACAAATTTCCGATTATCCGCTTCATTGACTACCGTCATCACCATTTGAGGCGTGTCATCGGGTTTCACCTCAAATTCAACGCTGCCTTGAATAAGACCGCCGGGTTCGAGGGTCACCTCAGGACCGGCATTCTCACCCTCGACGATATCTATCTCTTTCGTGACGGTAACGAAGTTATCTTTGGTGAACTTTAATGTGTATCTGCCCGTCTTCTTTAGACCGATGGAGTAATTGCCGTCGGCATCAGTCTTTGATTCAGCGATAAAACGTTCGTCGCTAAATAGAGAGACATTTACTCCATCATGTTCATCTGCTCCCTCTAAGGTCACTTTTCCAGTCAAGGTTGCCACATCTGGCGTTGATGTTACTGGACTTTTTGATTCCTTATCCGCTTCCTCTCCGCCACATCCAGCAAACAGCCAGAGCAAAGCTACGGTTGCTAAAATCAATTTTACTCTCAATTTCCCTCTCCTTCTAATCATAATGACACCTTCTGGGATATTACTACTTTTCCACTAACTGTCTTAATTTATTGATGAATATACCATAATATCGGATTGAATTCAAGTAGAAAAAGATTGATACTTTATGTGAAAGATGTTATCTTCTTTCCCGATACTGACAATCAAATAAGGATGGAATCAGGAGAAATCCATGCAAGATATAGATATTGCAATCATCGGCGCGGGGCCAGGAGGTTATGTGGCAGCGATTAAGGCGGCGCAGTTGGGCGGTAAGGTGTGTGTAATTGAGAAGGGAGAGTTGGGCGGCACATGCCTGAATCGCGGTTGCATTCCTACGAAGACGCTATATTCCTCTGCAAAGTTGGCTTCCATGATTAAAAATGCCGCTGAGTTTGGGATTGAAATCAAAGAAGCAAATATTGATTTCGCCAAGATGATGAAAAAAAAGGATGAAGTGGTAAAAAAGCTTGTCGGTGGTGTCGGAACACTGTTCAGGGGCAATAAAATTAAATTAGTCAAAGGCAGTGGCAAAATTACACATCCGGGCAAAATTGAAGTAACGAAAGCGGATGGCGGCATTGAATTTGTCGAAGCGCGAAATATCATCATCGCTACGGGTTCGGAGCCGGCAAACATCCCAATTCTTGAAATTGACGAGGAGGAGGTATTGACCAGCACCGGCGCGTTGGACTTGACTGAATTGCCGAAAAGCCTTTTGGTTATCGGTGGCGGCGTAATCGGATGCGAATTTGCCTCTATCTTTAACGCTTTCGGCTGTGAGGTAACGATAGCAGAATTGTTGCCCACGATTTTATCAACGGAGGATATTTCTGTTATACGCCAGATGCAGGTTCTTCTGAAGCGCAAAGGAATTAAGATTGTAACCAAAGCAAATATCACCAAAGTTAGCAAAAACGAAAATGGCGTGACCGCGAAATTGGAATCAGGTGAAAAACTTAAGGCGGAAAAGATGTTGGTGTCCATCGGACGCAAGTTGAATTTGGCAGGAATTGGTTTAGAGAACATCGGCCTAAGAATTGAAGATGGTAGAGTCGCTGTCAATGAACATATGCAGACAAATATTGAGAATATCTATGCGGTAGGTGATATCGCCAATCGGTTCCAACTGGCGCACGTCGCCTCAAAAGAGGGAATCGTCGCGGCGCAAAATTGCATGGGTGTTCCCGCCGTGATGGATTACGGTACAATACCGAACTGTATCTTCACATTGCCCGAGGTCGCAAGAGTTGGTCTGACGGAAGAGCAAGCCAAGCGGGAGGGATATGAAGTCAAAACGGGGCGTTTTCCTTTTATGGCTAACGGTAAAGCCTTGGGGATGCGCGAGGCGGATGGATTCGTCAAAATCGTCGCCGATGCCGAGACAAATGACATCTTGGGAGTGCATATTTTGGGTCCGAACGCTTCAGAGTTGATTCATGAAGCTTCGCTGGCAATCAAGCTAAGCGCCACTGTAAAAGAACTTGCCCACGCAATTTTTGCGCATCCCACGCTGTCTGAAGCCGTAATGGAAGCCGCTGAAGCTGCCTACGACAAGGCGATTCATCTGATTTCGTAGGACTATAGGAATCAATGCTATAATGAG
>DTYX01000804.1 GCA_012961655.1 Candidatus Poribacteria bacterium | reverse complement strand
GGTGGAATAGTGTCTCGACGGCTGTACATTAGATGCGACTTGGCATCGCTTTCCCTTTCGACCCAAAGCAGATGAATCTGTTCGCTGCGCTCAGCTTCGAACTGACGCCTTCGCTGGTTCTCAGCCGTAAGAGACCCATTTTCTCCGAGAAAACGGGTCTCTGGCGAAGCAACAGGCATGATAGAGTCGATATCTGTTGAGGTAAATTGTTGCGGTTGTCCCCAATTTTGCTCCCGAGAACTTTTTCGGGCGAGGTAAATCCCCCAATTTCCCAGACGTCCATCCTGCCAAAATAACCAGGCATCATCTGCAAAGGCGATAATCCTCGGCATGGTCGATTCCGCCGCGCTTTGGGTAACTTGCAAAGCACGGCTGAAGGTTTGCCCGCCGTCAAAACTTTGCGCCACGAAGATGTCCGAAACGAATGCCGATGTTCCACCAGACTTTCCTTCCCAAGCCACATAGACCGACGGTTCTGATACGCTGACGTCGGGGCGTCTATAATCCCCTTCGGCGGATAGGCGTATATCATTACCGCTGGAAACATCGTCCCATCTTTTGATGAATATCTGTCCCCGAACCTGCCGGGTCAGTTCCACTCCCCCTTTATCAAAGGAGGACGGGGGGATTTCAAGTGCCCTTTCATCGCGCCAGACTACATAAGCCGTCCGCTCACCACAGGCGACTCGGGGCTCACTGCTATTCCATGCTGGTATGTCAGAAGCGTTTGTTATATTGGCTATTGGACGCGGCTCTGCCCAGCTAGCGCCGCCATCTGCGCTCCAAGTTAAATAAGCGACGAGCCGATTTTGGACGCTACTTTCCCAGACAACATACACCATTGAAGCGGAAGAACCCGTCGTTACAGCGACATCCGGACGCCGCGAATTGGACAATCCTTCGGATAGAACCTGTTCCTTACTCCAACCCATTCCATCCCAACGCGTATAAAAAATTTCTGAATTCGCCTCGCTTTTCTCTTCCCAAACGAGATGGACTTGCTTGCTATCGCTGGCGATAACTGGACGGACGGAATCTACCTTACTCTCCGTCAATCGTTCCTCCTGACTCCACGTCAGACCTCCATCTTTGCTTCTGCGCATAAAAAGATCGCGCTGACCAACTCTATTATCGCTCCAGACGGCGTAAATCTCCTCCCCCCACGCGCCGCAAGACGAAGTCGTCCCTTCGCTTTGCTCGAGGGCAGGCGGTGAACGAAGTGAACATATCGCCGGCTGGGTTGAAGTCTTTTCGCCCAAAGAGAGACGCAATCCCTTTGTCCAAAACGGTTCACTTTGGGGCTCAAAAATATCCTCTACGCTAACGTCTTCGCCTTTTGGTTCAGAATCATTCGATAGTGCTTCAGATATTACGAGTATGCTAAATGTTAATGTGAGGAAGAATAATATCCAATCTCCGAATTTCATTTTTTGTGAGACAGTTGGAAATAGAATGTAGTGTGTGACTTATAATGACATAGTATAGCATGTCGGAGGGAAAAAGTGAAAAGAAATTTGGTTCGTTGATATTTAGTGTGGTAAAGTCTACATGGATGTCTATGAAACGTGATATGTGAAACGTGATGCGTGATACGTGAATTCCTACTTATCACGCTTCACATTTCACAAAAGCAGATACTGATTGGCTGCCACACTCGATATCGAAGAGCCACATTTAATTAAACATCCGGAAAAGTCCGACAACTTTACCCAGAATTGCTGCTTCCTTGACAAGGATTGGATTCATCGCGGGATTTTCCGGTTGCAAGCGAATATATTTGTCATCCCGATAGAATCGTTTAACGGTAGCCTCATCATCCAGTAGCGCGACGACTATTTCACCCTGTTCCGCAGAGGCTTGCCGTTTGACTATCACATAATCGCCGTTGAAAATCCCTGCTCCAATCATGCTCGTGCCTTTGACCCGAAGCGCAAAGAATCTTTCTTCGCCGACCATCTCTTTGGACAGCGGCAGAGTTCCTTCGATATTTTGCGTAGCTAACAAAGGTTCACCGGCTGCAATCCGTCCGACAATTGGAATCTCGACTATCTCTTCGCGATGAAGCGGAATAAAATCTAAAACTTCAATTGCCCTGTTTTTTTTGGCAGCGCGCTTTATGTAACCTTTTCTCTCTATGGCTCTGAGGTGGTCATAAGCGCCTTTCTCTGAAATTTTGAATGCTCCTCCTATTTCGCGCACCGTTGGTGGATATCCGACTGTTTGGATATAATTTTTAATGTAGTCCAAAATGTCTTTCTGTCTTTTCGTCAATTGTTCGCGCGCTAAGACGAAGTCGTGCGTTGTAGTTTGCATGTTTACCTCCAGTAAATTCAGTAGTTTGAAAACCGTGTTTCAGTTAAAATATACTATACATAAATTAAGTTGTCAAGAAAAATTGTCGAAGTAATTATGATAAATTCTAAATGCTGAATGAACGGGAGTAATAGGTGATTTTTTCTTTTTACGTATCACGCATTACGTACCCGTTTACTTTTTTGTGGCGTTAAAAGTTTATTTTTTAAAGTAATCAAATTTGGATGTTCAATCAGTACAAATTCCCCATGAAAAAATTCGTTGTAGCGGCGTGCCTCCGTGCCGCCACTT
>DTYX01000803.1 GCA_012961655.1 Candidatus Poribacteria bacterium | reverse complement strand
TCGAAATTCACATTTCGACGAAAAATCATTAAAAAAGCCATCTAAAATTCCCAGATGGCTTATATTTTCCATCGACAGAATTAGAAACCGAGTCTTTGCGAAAAACTCGGTTTCTATGCGACTAACGTACATCTTTTATCTGCGCCCATGTAGTCGCAATTTTGCCAGTAGATTCAACTGCGGCTCCGGGTATGCCAGGTCCATCGACCTTAACATTGTCAAAGAAAGCGTCCGCATTGTATGTCGCCAAGCCGATGCCGCCGAAATCGTGTCCTCCTGATTTATCGGTGTATCTTTTCTGTTCTTTGCCGTTAAGGAACATGATAAAGTCGTTCCCCTCCGCCACGACTTTGACGTCATTCCACTCTCCTGATTTGAGCGTATCACCGGGTGTATCATGGACTGCCGCGCCAGCAGGCGCATCCCAGAGTTTACTGTAACTTCCCCCGATTCCGATAAGCCAGTACAGGAAATCCCCGGTAGCCCATGATGTGCCGCCTGCGCCAGCGTCTTTTACGCGAAATAGAACACCTGCGTAGTTGCTGACGGATATGGGTTTTATTTGCACTTCAAAAGTGTAATCCTCCCATTTCTTGTCATTAACCGCATAGCATGTGAAGACATTCACATTGCCCGCATCAGGCTGATGATACTGGTCTTTCTCAGTTTTCCAACTTTTCCCCGCGGAGGAATCGACCCAACCCTCCGCCTTTCCAGTATCAAAATTCTCTTCATACGCCCAAAGTGAAAACGGAGTTATCACTATGCTGGAAACATATAAGAGAATGCAAAGAAAGTGTGCTCTTTTCATCCTTTTACCCTCCCCTCAAAATGAGCATAGGTTCAACTTTGGCAATTTTCGCCGTTGCCTTAATTCTATCAATTTCTCACCCTCATGTCAATAAAAATCTTATTTTTTCGGATTTCTGCAAAAAAGTTCTTGACAGATACCAACATTTTTTGTTATTATAAAGCTAGTTTGGAATTAAGCTGATGAAGCTGGAAAGAACAAAAACCCCAAAAACTGGACGATTATCTTTGGATATCATTTTCTTGAAATAACAAAATTTTGTCCAAATTTTTGGGAAAACCTCAACACTGGAGACAGAAGCATGAAAACGGAAACGACGCAAGAGAACGAGACTTTTGCAGAGAAGTGGGTTTCCTACCGTCCGGAAATTAAAGTTTTGGATTGCACCATTCGCGATGGGGGGTTGATGAATGACCACAAATTCGATGATGAAATTGTGAAGGCTATATACACGGCTTGCGTTGAGAGCGGCATCGACTATATGGAACTCGGATATAAGGCTTCCAAACGTATCTTTGCGCCGGCGGAGTACGGCGCCTGGAAGTACTGTGATGAGGACGATATTCGCCGCATCGTCGGAGAAAACGACACGTCGTTGAAACTTTCAGCTATGGCAGATGCTGAGCGAACCGATTATCACGAAGATATCCTACCTTGTGAGCAGAGTGTGCTGGATATGATTCGGGTTGCGACCTATATCCATCAGATACCGGTGGCTTTAGACATGATTAAGGATGCCCATGACAAAGGATATGAAGTCACGGTCAATCTAATGGCTGTTTCAGCAGTTCCGGAGCGAGCATTGGATGAAGGACTGGAATTTCTGGTGAATTCGGAAGTGGATGTCATCTATCTTGTAGACAGTTTTGGCGCTCTCTACAGCGAACAGGTTAATTACCTCATGAAAAAATACCTCCAGTATGCAGAACCACATGGTAAAGTTGTCGCAATGCACGCTCACAACAGTCAGCAGTTAGCTTATGCTAACACTATTGAGGCAATCGTCGTCGGAGCAAATATGCTGGATGGAAGCATGGCTGGACTTGGTCGTGGCGCGGGTAATTGCCCTATCGAACTGTTGATTGGTTTTCTGCACAATCCTAAGTTTCGCCTCAGACCGATTCTCCAATGTATTCAGCAATACATCGAGCCGCTGCGAGAAAAACTTCTCTGGGGATATGACATTCCTTATATGATTACCGGCCTTCTGAACGAGCATCCGCGCTCCGCTATGCAGTTTAATACAAGCGAAGATCGAGGTGACATCGTCAAGTTTTATGATTTAATGACAGAAAAAGAATGAACGGTAAGAAATTCTCCTCTTCACAGAATATTCAGCGTCTCACAATCCGTTGCTTAGATATAGATTAGTCGAATTGAAAATAGAAATTGCATACGAAGGATAGAAATTTTTATGCAAAACATTCAACCGCTCACCAACTTAATATCCCAGATAAATT
>DTYX01000802.1 GCA_012961655.1 Candidatus Poribacteria bacterium | reverse complement strand
TGGCTAAAGATATAAATAATCATAAAACAGTTCTCGTTACCGGTTGCGCCGGTTTCATCGGCTCTAAGGTTACAGAATTACTACTCGAGCACGGTGATTACATTGTTGGTGTAGATAATCTCAACGATGCTTACTCACAGCCTTTGAAGGAGTGGCGGTTAGCGCAGCTTCAAGGTTTCCCCGCATTCCTATATGAACAACGAGATATTACTCACTTCGATGCGATGAGGAAATTATTTCAACAGCATGATTTCGATGCAGTGATGAATCTAGCTGCTCGTGCTGGAGTGCGAGCGAGCGTTGAAAATCCATGGATTTATATCGAAACGAATATCACTGGAACACTCAACTTGTTGGAATTGTGCAAAGAATTTAGGGTGAACAAATTCCTCCTTGCTTCCACATCGAGCATCTACGGTGAAAACGAAATTCCCTTCCGTGAAGACAAGCAAGCGGACTGTCAAATGTCACCTTATGCCGCATCCAAAAAAGGCGCCGAATCTCTGGCATATACCTATCACTATTTATACGGAATTGACATCACAATTCCGCGATATTTTACGGTCTACGGTCCAGCGGGAAGACCCGACATGAGCATATTTAAGTTCATTTATCGCATTGCCGAAGGATTGCCCATCCCAGTCTATGGAGATGGAACTCAAGAACGAGATTTCACCTATATCGATGACATCGCACGGGGAGCAATTGCCGCTCTAAAACCACTCGGTTTTGAAATTATTAATCTTGGCTCTGACCGCCCGGTAAAACTAAACTACGTTATCCGTTTGATAGAAGAGTATCTGGGCAAGAAAGCTAAAATAGAATTCCAGCCCCGTCACCCAGCGGATGTTCTCGCGACTTGGGCGGATATTTCAAAGGCGAAAAAGTTACTCGCTTGGCAACCTTTAGTCTCAATTGAAAAGGGAATCCAAAATACCGTGGCCTGGTATCTTGAGAATCGGGATTGGGTAAGAAATGTTGGCGATTTCGAAAAAGAAGCCATCTAAGTATAACCATAAGGTACTATCTGGCGAAGGACCAAAAGTAAAGAATATCTTTAAGCTTGGATTCTAACTACTACACACCCTGAGCTATATGTTGAGATTCGCAACCAAGAGGTGGTAATGTTGGTCACTTCAAGCAAATTTATAGACTTAATGACTGAGAAGGGCTTTGGCCCACACATCGGCGTCCCTTGCTCATTCCTAAAGCCCCTTATCAATTACATAATCGACAGAAAAGATGTCGAGTACATCGTTGCGAATAATGAAGGTGAGGCAGTAGCCATTGCTTCTGGGGCATACTTAGCAGGCAAGCGTCCGGTCGTAATGCTTCAAAATTCTGGTTTGGGAAACATTATCAATCCTTTAACTTCTCTCAACTATGTCTTCAAAATTCCACTCCTGTTGATTGTCACCTGGCGAGGAGAATCTGGACTCAAGGATGAACCGCAACATGAGTTGATGGGGCAAATCACGTTTGATTTGCTCAAAGTCGTTAGGGTGAAGTGCGATGAGTTTCCGGGTTCGGATGATGAGATTGAAGAAAAGATTACAGATGCTATCAATTATATGTCCCAAACATCACTTCCTTATGCCTTCATTATGCACAAAGACACCGTGGGCAGATATGAGTTGCAAACTCACCGTGATGTCCCCTTTGTCCGCGGGAAAATACTCGATGGTGAAGATTTTGAAAGCCCTATGTTAGAGCGCCGAGAAGCCATAGCGATTGTAGCCGACCCTTCACTTCGTTCGAAGGCAAGTTTAGTGCAAGAAAAAGGTTTAATTATCTCTACAACAGGCAAAATTTCACGAGAACTATTTTACCATGAGGATAAAGCAAATCAATTTTATGTAGTAGGCTCGATGGGATGCGCCTCGAGTATTGCCCTCGGGGTTGCGTTATATCAGCCTGAGAAAAAAGTAATTGTCTTAGATGGAGATGGGTCAGCTTTGATGCGCATGGAAGCGATGGTTTCTATCGGGCATTATCACCCCTCGAATTTGCTGCATGTCATCCTCGATAACGAGTCTCATGAATCCACTGGAGGACAAGCTACTCTCTCTCCAACGGTTCAATTTACTGAAATAGCCGCTGCTTGTGGGTATCAGTCGAGCGTTAAGGTTTTCAGCGCTGAGAAACTTGCTGATACAATTCAACGTTGTTTGGTAGAAAAGGGTCCACATCTAATCCACGTCAAAGTGAAACGTGGCTCAGATGCTTCCCTTGGACGCCCGACGGTTACACCAGTCCAGGTCAAGGAACGTTTTATGAAGTTGATTGACCTGCCCCTTCGACAAGCTCAAGGCAAGCTCTCGAGCGAAGTTAAGGGTTCGTTTTGTTAATAGTAACTTATTTGACAATGTTAAATTAAACCCTCATAGTGATATGGAGAGAAAAATTCCACCTAGCCCCGTCATGCCAAATATATGACGATGGGTTTTACTGCTTCGGTAGTAGAAAAGCAAGCGAAATCGTCCGCTGACAAGGTATTCAGCATGTTAAAGGATGCATTTTGCAGATAGAGAACGCAAGAAATCTTCCTGACACAGAGAGATTAATATTTTTTCCTTGACAAAAATCAGATTTTACTGTATACTTTACATACTTCCTTTAAGAATTGGGCGGGTAGCTCAGTTGGCTAGAGCGATGGCCTTACAAGCCATAGGTCACAGGTTCAAATCCTGTCTCGCCTACCAGGAAGATGGACCCGTGGTGTAGCTTGGTTTAACACATCGGCCTGTCGAGCCGAAGAGCGCGGGTTCAAATCCCGTCGGGTCCGTTAATTTAGAAAAACCACAGGTTGTATGAAAATATGACCTGTGGTTTTTTTTTAGGTCCTATGTATTACTATTTTTCCGCATTGAAATTTGATTTGCGTTGTAAATAGAGTAATGTTATAATTATAGTATCATTACTTCTGGAGTGATAAATAATGTCAGAGAATAGTACTCTTCAAGAATTACGCCGGCGTGTAGCTGAAGTCCGTCGCGTATGGAAACGCACTATTTTCTTCACAGGATGCGCGGTTGTGTTGTTCAGCCTCATCGCTATCCTTCTAAGCGAGATTATCATCGACCTCTTGATGCCTTTACCCATGGTAGTTCGCGCGATTTTACTCGCAGGAGTCGTCGCATCATTTGGATATCTCGTATATCGCTTTATCATCAAACCAGTCAGGAAAAGATTGACAGAACAAGATGTTGCCCTGCATATAGAACAACATTATACCGATTTAGAAGACAGATTGGTCAGTTCGCTTCAGTTTGGCGACCAGGAGCAGGAAGATGAAATCGCCTCACATCTCATCAACAGATTGGTCGCTGATACGGTAGAAAAGACACAGGAACTCGATTTCAAAAAGACGGTAAGTAAGAAGAGATTGCAGGATTATTGGGGCATCGCCTTTCTCGCGATAGCAGTCATTATAGTTAGTGTATTTATCTTTCCCAGTCAGTTGAATCAGGCTCTGAGCCGAATTCTTTCGCCGTGGGAGAAGACGAAGCCAGTCATGGCGACGGAGTTCACGGTGTCGCCGGGGAATGCGAAAATTTTGAGCGGTCAGAATCAACTGATTGACGTCAAGGTATCGGGTAGACTCGTGCCCGTCGCTCTCCACTACAAGCAAGGCGAATCCGATTGGCAAGAGGTGGATATGCTCCCCGATGCGCAGGAAAAACGAAAGTTTACTTATGAACTTTTCAACATAACTCAAACTCTACAATATTACGTCACCGGCAGAAACGCCAAATCCGAGATATACACCGTCAACGTCTATGAGATGCCCAAAATCACACAAATTGATGTAAGTTATACATACCCTGAATATACGAAACTAAAACCCATCGTCCAGCAAGGCACGGGTGACATCCGCGCTGTTGTCGGGACTACGGCGCAAATTCGCGCCACGACCAATAAGGGTATTGCCGAAGCAACTTTGAATCTCGAAGGCAAAGAGCCTAAGTCGATGGCTATCACTGATGGACGAACTCTTACATCTGACTTAACTGTGCTTGAGGATGCAAAATATACCATCAATGTTATCTGCGTCGACGGTTTCAAAAATGAATACCCAACCGAATACACCATCACAGCGCTGAAAGATGAAGCGCCCAAGGTGGTCATTACGAAACCCGGAAGGGATATCAAAGCCACGAAGGTCGAGGAAGTTGATGTCGTTGTCGAAGCCACGGATGATTTCGGCGTTGCCAGCGTAGACTTGAAATATTCGATCAAAATGGGCGAGGAGACTTCGGCGGCGCTGGAATTGTCTAAATCCCCACAAATCCCTCTGCCCCCTTTTCCAAAGGGGGATGCCCTTTATCAAAGGGGGGAACCTGTCGGCGATGCAAAGAAAGTCTCCGGCACACATACGTTCTTCTTAGAAGAGATGGACATCGAGCCGGGGGATGTCATCACCTACCACGCCGAAGCACTGGACAACAATACCCGCAGCGGTCCGAGCAGAGGCGTCTCGGAAATCTATTTTATCGAGATTCGTCCGTTCAAAGAACGTTTTGAGGAGATGAACGC
The DNA here is from genome assembly GCA_012961655.1 of Candidatus Poribacteria bacterium. GTDB lineage: Bacteria > Poribacteria > WGA-4E > DTYX01 > DTYX01 > DTYX01. The sequence goes on along the minus strand of DTYX01000802.1, from coordinate 9,314 downwards.
GCAAAGCGGCGGCTCATCACCGACCAGCGACCTGCTATCAGGTCTGATAGCTGAACAGAAACGCATCATCAGAGAAACCTGGAAGCTGGACAATTCTCGTCCGTCCCCCATGACGAATACTCACTCCCCCTTTATTAAAGGGGGCCGGGGGGATTTTGAATTTGACGTCAAAAAGCAGGGCGATGCGCAGACGAAACTGAGAGACAAATTGCAGAAAGTCATCAGTGAGATAAGTTCTTTCATGCGGACTGGGGTGATAGAGCCAAAGGCGTTGAATAACTTTGAAAGCGCCGCCGATGAAATGGATAACGCCAGCGATGAACTCTTCGCCATTAAAACCAGCGCTGCCCTGCCACATCAGCAAAAAGCCTTGGAATATCTGAACAAAGCCCTCTTGGATATTCCCAAAATTCTTTTGCGTATGCAGCAGAGTTTTAATCCGCAAATCGCTGAGAATCTGGAACTCAACATGGAGAATTTGCGGAGTCAACTTGAAAACCGAGAAAATTTGTTGGATGAGCGGATGCACCAGCAGACGAAGGAGATGCTGGAACAGGCGCGAGATATGCTGGAACAACAACAGCAACTAACCCAACAAAGTAGAGAGATGAGCAGGGAATCTCAGCCTTCCCCGCAACAGATGAACCAGATGAGCCAGCAGGAATCCCAACTCAGTCAGCAAGCCTCGCGGTTGTCGCAACGGCTGGAGAACATGGCGCAAAACAGTTCATCTATGAGCCCAGAACCGGCGCGCGAGATGGAACAAGCCGCGCAACAGATGCAATCCGCATCCCAGAATCTAAAAGAAGGTTCTCAACAATCACGACAAGAGATTCAGCGGGAAGCGCTTCAGATGAGCGCCGCTAAGGGCGCAAAAGCGGAGGAAAATCTCCAGAAAGCTATCGAGGAACTTGAGAAAGCCAGCGCCAGCTTCACCGCTGAGGCGCTCAAGGACGCGACACAGAGGCTACAGCGTATGATGGCTCAACAGGAGAGATTGAAACAGGAAACTGAACAACTGCAACAGCGCAGTCAACGCGACGGGATGAATGCCGAGGATAGGAGAGAAGCCAGCCGAATGTCCACAGAACAACGGCAGATGCGAAATAACCTTAATCGACTTCAGCGAGATTTAGAAAATGTCGATAGAAACCTCAGAAGCTCATCGCCGGAAGCAAGCAAACATGTTGAGCGAGCGTTGGAAAAGATGCGGCAAGATGAAGTCAAACAGGATATGACGGCGGCTCAACGCAATCTCCAATGGCGGAATCTGCAGTTTGCCAAGTGGAAGCAGGAGGAGATTTTAGATAGCTTATCCGACATGGAAGATGAGTTGCAAGCAGCGCGCACGAAGTTGGCGACGACGGAAGAGGAACGCCTCGAAAACGCACTGGAACAATTGGCAAAATGGGAAGAGAAATTGGAAGATATACGACGCGAAATGGAAGCCCTCAAAGACCAAAAACCGCTAACTGAGGAACAACAGCAACGATTACAAGAATTAGCTCAACAGCAATCGGAACTGCGTGAGCGCGCCGAACAGATGCGAGAACTCGCAGATTCTCTGAACATGAGCGACCAGTGGCGAGATTGGACGCGCGCAATGCGCAACTGGCGCGGCAGATGGAATTCCCGATTCGCGGATTACGATATGGCGCTTAGAAATTTAAACGTCCTGAGACGAGCGATGGAAGAGCAACTTGACCTCATCCAGGAGAAAAAACGCCTGGCGCAGGTTCGGCAAGAAGACGTCCCGCCGGAATACCGACCTTTAGTGGATAGTTATTATGAATCGTTGTCGGAGTAGAATGATACATAATTCCAGAGGGATTTAAGTGGGTTAAAAATTTTGATGGGTCGATACTTTGAATTCGACAAAGTGGCCAAATAGGCGTAACCTCTTTGACCACTACAAATTTGGGGCAACATTTAAGTGTTATGGCGATATAGTTAAGACGTCGAAACCTACGCCAACACCAGGGATACTCACTATCCCAATTGCTTTACCTTCAATCTGGCTCCAATTAGGGATGTAGAAATAGTAATGTTCTGCACCGCTGCCAGGTTCGTACTCTCTTATCTGCAGCATGGTCTCTTTATATATTGGATTAGTGACAGGCAAAACCAAAATGCAAATGCCTTTGAAGGGAGTAATGGGCTCATGCGTTGCTTGTACTCTAACCGGACTCGGTTTTGAAATGGTGGAGATGGGGTTTCCGTCTATATCCTGGAACTCTACAGTCACCGCCGCCGGTCCTATTGCTGCCTCAGCCAGGATGTTCCTATCGAGCAACATACCTATCTCCGTCAGAGTTTCTTGCATGTTTTGCGATAGTGCGGTTCTCCTGGACGGCACGCCTGAATGGAATATTCCATCACGCCCCACGGAACTTCTTGAGGGAGCTGCTTTGACATCAACACCATTTTTAAGCGCTCCCCATGTGGTGGAAGCATTTTTTGCTTTAGCACTGTTTGCAGTAAATGGAATCAGGGTTGCCATAAACAACAAAACCAGTACTAAGTACCAAAACCGTTTCATCTTTGATACTCCTTTCTAAATCTTGATGAATATCATATACAAAGTAATTATAACACATTTTTCATCTTTTTGTCAAGGCGAATGTAAAATCAGTAACCTTCGTAAATTTCTGTAAAATCGCCAGAGATTCTCAAAGGTTTGTTCTAGCAAACGTTCAGAATTGTTGTCAATTCTACTACGCTATTTTTTGCATGGAAAATTTGCGTTGATGCGACAGATAGAAATTTTCTTGCCGTGAGGACGATAGATTTGATAAAATAAGCGTTATCTTATTGTCAATGTGAAACGCCATAATTTAGCGCAAAGGGGAGAAAATAACTATGCAATACAGAACATTAGGGCGTACTGGGCTACGTGTTTCAGAAATCGGCTACGGCGGCGGTCGAGTAAGGCAAACCGAAGAACAGCAGCCAATTATCGACACGCTTCACCGGGCGATGGATTTGGGGCTTAATTTTTTTGATACCGCCCCTACTTACGGCAATGGCGTCAGCGAAACGATTATCGGAGAAGCGATTCGCCAGCGGCGTAATGAGTGTATCGTTGCGACTAAAACCGAAGCGCGCGACCCGAAAGGCATTATCGCCAATTTAGAGGGTAGCTTGAAACGCTTGAAAACCGATGTCATCGATATCCTGCAATTTCATGGCGGCTGGATTCCACAAGATGATGCTGACAAGATTCTCAATCGAGGGGGATTGGAAACGTATCGAAAATTGCAACGAGAGGGCAAAGTTCGCTTTATAGGTTTTTCGGCGGATGGTCCATCGGGCGGAGTGTCGCAACTAATTGCTACTGGGGCGTTCGATATAATTCAGGTGCATTATAATCTGATGTACCAAAGCACCTGCGATTCTTTCAGCGGTTTGGGCGTCATTCCTGAAGCAGAAGCTCAGAATATGGGCATCATTTTGATGCGCAGCACCACCAGCGGCGCGTTTCAAAAATTGATGCGCCTGTCATTTCCCGACAAAATGGCGGATGTCGACCTCGATAGTTTCCTGCTCAATTACGTGCTTTCTAATCCACTGGTGGATGTCGCTTTGATGAGCCTGCAAAGCCTCGAAGATGTGGAATGGACAAACGCCGTCTCCGATAATGTAAGCGCACGGCTCGACCTTAAAGAAGTGCATCGGCGATAGTTTGACATTCCATCTGGACGTGGTTGCTCTCAAAATTTTCATCAACTTCGTCTCGTTTTCCTGTTTTTTTGTTCTCTATCCCCTTTAATATTGAAATCTAATTTATTCTTGATTTATCCAGTTTTTCGTATTAAACTCTGCTCAACAAGGAAAGGAGGCGCGAAAGGTGTCCGTCGTTTCTATCGTTAGACTTCAGAATGAAGACGTTGAGGATGCTGTCAGGAAAAGCGTTGCATTGACTGATAGTTTTGAATCTTTGCCCTGGAAAGACGCAACAGTTTTGGTTAAACCCAATACGGTAAGTCCTTCAAAATCGGGTTCGGGTGTAATTACCGACGCGCGAGTTGTAGAAACGGTAACAACATTAGTCAAAGAGAAAAATCCAAAGAGAGTTATCATTGGAGAGGGTTCCTCGGTGGGCTATGATTTTCCATCACGCTTTGACTCAATTCGCTGTATGACAGTAGCCGGCTTACTGGAAGTTGCGGCAAAACTTGGCGTTGAGATAGTCGACCTCAATCGTGATGAGCAAGTAGAGGTGGAAGTACCTGATGCTTTTGTCATGGATACTTTTGCCATTGCCAAGACAGCGCTGGAAGCGGATATTATCATCTCCCTACCCGTTATCAAAACGCATATCCGCACGGGAATCACGTGCGGGCTTAAAAATATGAAAGGTGTCTTACCCAGCAATGAGAAAAAACGTACTCACCAGCTTGGCTTAGATCGAGGCATCGTAGATTTAAACCGAGTGGCAAAGCCAACATTCACTGTAGTCGATGGGATTATCGGTACACAAGGCACACACTCGGATGAAGCTGATAGAGTGCCTTTGAACTTGATTATCGCCGGTGGTGATGTCGTTGCTGTCGATGCAGTATGCGCAGATGTCGCGGGATTTGACGTAAAAGATATTTTGCATGTACAACTGGCAGCCGAAGCGAATCTCGGCATTGCCGACTTGAGTTGCATTGAAGTGCGCGGCGAGAAAATAGAATCTGTTAGACGACCATTTATCCCATTTCTGCAAGCCGCTCAGGAGCGATTCGGCGGCGCAAATATAATTGAAAAGAACACCTGCACGGGGTGCATGGGGGAAAGTCTGAGCGCCTTTATCTATTTGAATAAAGCGGGATTTCATGATAGATTGTCTGATCTGACATTAATCATGGGAACGCCTGATGAAATACCACCTCTGAGCGGAACACCCGTTGTGCTTGGTCGATGCGCGCGAAGATATCAACATCTGGGCGTCTTCGTCCCAGGTTGTCCGCCACACGGTATAAAGATTACCGATGGCGCCTGTGACGCTTTGAAGATAGACCCAAACATCGTACACCATGCGATTGCTGATTTGCATAACTTTTAACCAAATTATACCATTTGTTCATCTCCGCCGCTTTTGGCAATCCGACGGGAGTATTTGTAAGTTTTTTTCTTAGCTGCCTCACACTGATAAAGGAAATGTGCCTTTTTCACGTAGCGTTTCCGCGATGATTTTCATACTCGCCTGCCGAACATGGTCTGGGACATTCTCCGTTGTACCGATGATAAAACGATTGCCAGGATAAGACTGCCTCAGGAGGTCAATCGTATGTTTTCTGATAAGCTCTGGCTCCGCGAGATGAAATGAGGAAGTGAAGTTAATCCATATCGTTTTCTCCGCCCAAGCCTCCCTTGCTTCTTTGACTGATATATCCCCATCCGGCGCGGGATTAAACGCCTCGACGATATCAACCTCCGAATCAGCTATGGCTTGCTTCAGATGTTGATGATTGCCGTCCATGTGTACACCGAGAAGTTTGCCTTTTTCATGCAGCATAGAGCCGAGCTCATTGTAGCGTGGGATAACGTATTTTTCGAATCTTTCAAGTCCTATCATTTGACTTGTGATGTTATCACCATATATGACCGCTTGCGCTGGTGATTCGGCGGCGATTTTGTATATCTCTCTATCCTTCTCTGTTATGGCATCATAAAGTGAATCGAACAGATCTCTGCGTTCATAATAATCGATTGAGAAACGTTCAGCCCCCATCAGCAAAACGAGCATCTCTTGAATCGGAGAATATTTCACATTTCCGACGACGACGCCATCGTCTCCCACCGTCTTTTCAGTTTCGAGAAGACCATCATAATTCGGCGTATATTGTCTGTTGCGAACTATATATTTCATGACCTCATAGTCTTCAGGCTCCTTAATAAGAAATTCACACCGTAAACTGCTGCCATAGCCGCCGCCAGTTCTCAATGTCTCTGATATTTCGCCAACAGGAGTCCGCAATGTATGTCGAACGCGCTTTTCATTGCCCACTTGATATTCCTCACTGCTCCGTTTAATATCGGCAGTGGATGATTCCCGATAAACGGCACAGCGGTTCATAGTACCTATCAAACCCGCTTTTACAAGCGGTTCTCTTTCAGGAAATAACCCTGGATATGTAGTGAAGGGAACTCTATCTATATCTTTACCCCAGACAGCGCCCCAAATTCTCTCTTTTAATGTCATATTCTACTCTCCTTCAGTCCTTTCAACAATCAGTTTCTTTCAAAACACTATTATCATATAAGTAAGTAAAAGAACAGCAAAATTTTGATTAATCTTACCATTTTTTCATGCTCATCTCAAGAATTTTTTCATTGACATCGCGAAAAGGCGGTGCTAACATAAAATAAGTAAGAATGTGCTTCGTGTGGTGTGAAACGCTGTTTCGCTCGACATTAAACAGTTAGCGCTTAGTTTTGACATGATTATCAGCATAGTATACAACTGACTTTGAATAGAAGTTAAATGTTTTCGCCGATTCATAAACGCAAGAATGTTCGCTTCCCTGCTACAAGCATAACATATAGGAGGCATGTCTATGAATTCAAATGATTTCACTTATCCCGCCGCGCGAGCGGTGACTGCTGGTCCTCGGCACCATTTCTTCGGCTACTACGATAAATCTCCGTGGGATAAAAGTAGCCGGTATTTACTCGGATTGGAAACAATTTTCATCGACCGACCGCCGACGCCAAACGACATTGCCACAATTGGGATTATCGACCTTAGTGATAATAGCCGATGGCTACCTCTTGCGGAGACGCAAGCGTGGAATTGGCAACAAGGCGCTATGTTGCAATGGTTGCCAACGGCGCCCGACAGTTCGATTATCTACAATTATCGCGACGGGGAGCGATTTGTATCCGTAATTCGCGACGTGCATACAGCAGAAAGTCGCACACTCCCATTGCCCATTTATGCCGTCAGTCGCGATGGTAAATCTGCCGTCACCCTCAATTTTGCCCGCTTACATCAGACGCGCCCAGGCTACGGCTACGTTGGCTTGCCTGACCCTTACGAAGACGAAATTGCTCCTGACGATGACGGCATCTACTGGATGGACTTGAATACCGGGGAGCATAAGCTGATTATTTCGCTGGCACAGATTGTGAGCATCCGTCACAACTCAAGTATGGATGATGCTAAACATTGGTTTAACCATATGCTCTTCAACCCCAATGATACGCGTTTTCTCTTCCTTCATCGCTGGCGACGTCCCGACGGAGGGCGATGGACGCGTATGTTCACCGCCAACCCAGATGGTTCGGAGATTTGCTGCGTGGCAGACCATGAAATGGTATCGCACTTCGACTGGCGCAATCCGCATCAGATTCTAGCCTGGGCGCGTCAACGCCATATTGGTGACCGATATTTCCTGTTCACCGACCGCGAGAATAAAGTAGAAGTCGTCGGTGAGGGTATTTTGACGGCCGATGGCCACTGTTCCTATTCCCCCAATGGACATTGGATTCTGACTGACACCTATCCAGACCGCGAGCGAATGCGCACATTAATTCTCTACCGTCACTCCGATGGATGCCGACTGGACATCGGACGTTTTTTCGCTCCGAAGGAACTCGACGGCGAAATTAGGTGCGACCTCCATCCGCGCTGGCGCCGCGATGGACAACAAGTCTGTATTGATTCCGTACATGAAGGACACCGCCAGATGTACGTGCTGGACGTCGCGGAAATCGTTACTGAACCTCCGCACGCTTGAAAGTCCGATTCTGGTTCACCCTGTGAGATAAGTAACTGCTACATCCCATTACTTTTTCGCGTGGGGAATTTCTAGTCTGAAAAATATTTTCCGTTAAATTTTACGTTTTTTTATGGTATTATTTATTTCGGAATTTTGGCAATTGACCAGCGAGGTCACATAAAACATGAGTGCATGGAAAAATCTCTTTACGCCAAATAAAATGGCTTATGTGCGAGGCAAGAACCGTCCCGATGTCGAATGTATTTTATGTGGGATTATATCCGGCGATGAACGAGTGGAAAAATTGGAGGTATATCAATCGGAACTGTTTTTCGTCTCGTTGAATCTGTATCCTTATACTCCAGGACATCTAATAGTTTTCCCTGAACGACACATACTAGACGTTCGCGAATTGACCTCTGGAGAAGTAGAACAGTTGCATGATGTCCAAAAGCTCTGTTTGAATGTGCTGGATAAACTATATTCACCTCGTGGGTACAACATCGGATATAATATCGGCAGCGCTGCTGGGGCGAGTATCCAGCATCTTCATTTACATATCGTCCCGCGATATCAGAGAGAATTGGGCTTCATCGACATTATAGGCGGAGCCAAAATTATTGTGGAGGACCCAAATAAAACGCAGTATCGTCTCCGTGAAGCTTTCCGGGAAAATAGCCGCTGATTTCCAGATAACACTGATGTTTGGTTATTAGATCAGCGGCGTCTAATAATCAGCGGCTATTCAGCGATTTAAACCGAATTTCTATTGACAAAATTATATTTATAAGATAATCTTGTTAATCAAAATGACGAAGGAGAATACCATGAGAATATTTTTGATTGTTAATCTTCTAATCATCGCGCTTATGCTGAGTTTGTTGGGTCTAGTCTGGGCAAAGCCAGTTGATGAGCATACTATGTGTCTACTCAACTTTGATAAAGATTCCCTGGTTCTCGATGGCGGAAAGTTGACTAAAGTCAAGGACTTTTCTGGCAACGGCAATGATGGTTTAGTCAACACCCAGGGCGGCAAAAAAGCTGTAAATCCAGGTGTTCAGCCATCTGGCCCGCCCAAATCTGTAGAAGGCAAGTTCGGCGAAGCTCTGTACTTCGATGGTACAAACTACTTGGAAGTTTTGGATTCCAAGACCATGGATATCAGCGACCAGATTACCATGGAGGCTTGGGTAAAACCCGAAGTGCTCGTGGTTTCCGGCGATTCGATGTCCGTTACGACGAAGGATGTGGCTTACTACATGCAGGTAAGAAATGGCAAGATTGGAAACTATTTCTATGATGTGAATCCGCCGGGGTATCATTTGAGCAAGAAAAATATCAAAATTGGCGATTGGACGCACATCGCTGTCACCTACGATGGAAAGGAAAAAGTATTTTACATCAACGGTGAGGAAGATTCCAGAGTGAAAGCCACCGGTGGAATTCGCATGAATGACGAATCCCTCGGCATTGCCGCTGAAGTCCGCGTACCTGCGCGAGGCGCGCCCAATCATCGTTTTTACAAAGGCATCATAGATGAAGTCCGCATCTCCAATATAGCCCGAACACCAGCGGAGATTAAAGAATCATTCCAGAATGGTCTCG
>DTYX01000801.1 GCA_012961655.1 Candidatus Poribacteria bacterium | reverse complement strand
TTGGTTTGTAGTAAGGCAATTCATTGCCGTCTTTTGACGCGCAATCAATTGCGCTACTACAAACACTTTCAAAACAGATTTAACAATGCAATACAAGGTGAGGTGAAAGATGACAGCTAAAAAGAGTAGATTTCAGTTATCCCCATTCCGATTATTATGTGGAATTGGCTTATTTGCCATATTCTCGTCCACGATGTCCAAAAGCCCAGTGTTGCCGCTATTCGCCGAGCATCTCGGCGCTACTGAATCGGTAGTGGGACTTATCGCCGCCGCATCGACGGTGGTAGGCATTCTGGTGAGCGTTCCCGCGGGAGCGCTTTCGGATGTCTTTGGGCGTCGGAAGGTTATTCTGTTTGCCACATTCATCTTTGCGTCCGCGCCGTTTTTGTATCTGCCCATCGTCAACGCCTGGCAATTAGTATTAGCGCGCGTATATCACGGCTTTGCGACGGCGATTTTCGGTCCGGTCGCTTTAGCGTTGGTAGCTGATTTATTTGTTCAGCAGCGTGGGGAAAAGATGGGGTGGTATTCATCGGCGACGCTAATTGGGCGTTCCGCCGCACCGTTTATCGGTGGATTTCTCTTGACTCTCTTTGCCGCCTCTGTGATGTGGCATTATCGTATGGTGTATCTTGTATGCGGGGTAGCAGGGACGCTGGCGTTCTTGATAGCCTTTCGACTGCCAATTCAGAAGAGGACTGTCGTCGATGAAAAGTCTGAATCGACAAAGGAACGTTTTTTGACTATGTTTTCAGGGCTTTCGATGGTAGTTCGGCATCGAGGGATTCTGTTTACCAGCGTCGCCGAAGCGGTGCAGTTTTTCGGCTACGGCGCCTACGAAATCTTTTTGCCGCTGTACGCTGATTTCATCGGCATGAGTCCCTCGCTAATCGGAATTTTACTTGGAGCAAAAGTGCTTACGCTTACTTTCTCCAAACCGCTGATGGGAAAGATTTCCGACCGCTACGGCAGACGTGGACAGATTATGTTGGGATTGGCAGCCGGCGCTTTGGGACTTTCACTGATTCCGTTCTTCCGTTCCTTTTGGATATTGCTCTTGCTCAGTTTATTGTTGGGTTTGAGCATGGCGACGGTGACCGCTTCGACAGCGGCATTGGTAGCCGATTTGGCAACCGGCGCCTACGGTTCTGCGTTAGGCGTTATGAGTACCATTATGGATGTCGGACACGCCTCCGGCCCGCCTGTCACTGGTTATCTCATCTCAGTATACGGCAAAGTAAACAAGATGCGCGGTTATCGCTTTGCTTATCCTATCGTCGGCGGATTGCTATTGTTAATGGCGTTGTTATTCCCACTCATGGTGCGAGAACCGAAACGTGATGCGTAATGCGTATTGCGTAATACGTGAATGAACTCTTGAACTCATTTCCCCGTTTCCTCGTTTCGTTGTTCATCCCAATTAAAAGGAGGTTTTCTATGCGTTGGATAACAAGACACGAACCGCATTTCGACAGATGCGCGTCCATCTGGCTGATTAAGACGTTCATCGACAAAGACGCTGTCTTTGAATTTGTCTCACGGGATGCGGAAATCCCAGAAGACGCTATCGGATTTACGCTCCCCAAAGCGGAGATTAAGCCAAGCGAAACAGAAACCACGTTTGACGCGCTTGTCAAACGGTATGATGTGGTTGACCCGGTGGTTCAGAGAATTGCCGCCATCATCCACGACTTTGAGATTGATGCCGAAGAAGATTTAGACCTGCTCAAACTGAAGGAGCCGGCGGGAGTCTTTTGTATCGTGCGCGGATTAGCGCGGACGTCTAAAAGCGACCACGAAATCGTCTTCAAGGCGATGATTGTAATGGATGCGCTTTATGCCGAACTAAAAGCGCAAATGGAAGGAGGTGAAGAAGAGTGAAATGGGTAACACGCGAAAAGCCAAAGACAGATAGAATCGCTTGTCCGTGGCTCATCAAGAAGTTCATCGACAAGGACGCTGAGATTCTTTACGTGCCACGTGAGCAAGTGCTGGAAGTCGCCGAGCGCGAAGGGGCAATCTCTTTTGACGCCCCTGACGCGAAATACGCCCATCGCAACGGCAAATGCACCTTTGAGATGCTCATCGAAGAGCACAATCTTAAAGACCCAGCGTTGTTAGAGCTCGCCAAGATAGTGCATGGCGCTGATACTTCCGATTTAATGACAACGCTTCTATCACCCGGTTTGAGGGCAATTGGCGAGGGCTTTCTCCACGTCATCGAAGATGACCACGAGAATCTCCGAATCCAATCGTACATCTACGACGCACTTTATGCCTGGTGTCAGGATAGGCTTTCGGCAACCGAATAACCTTTCGCCACGCTCGAAGGAAGGAATTGGATGAATGGAAGGATGGAGGTATGGAAGCCTCCTATCCATCCTTCCAATCCACAATACTTATGCTCTATGCCTTATGGTCGAGGAGCAAATTTGTGCGATTTATGCAACGCTTTCATCTATTTATGAAACATTCTCTGTCGAACCACTTCATAAATTATAATCGCCGCGGCAGAGGCTACGTTTAATGAGTCGGCTCTGCCCAACAGCGGTATTTTTACCACTTCATCGGCATATTCAAGAATTTCAGCGTCCAATCCTTCCGCTTCATTTCCCAGTATAATAGCCACAGGCTCATCGTATGCTAAATCGAAGTAATAACGTTTTGCCCTGGGTGATGTCGCTATCATCTTGATACTGTTTTGAGATAGCCAATCCTTCAGTTGTCCAATCTCCTTCACTCGAATTACTGGCAGAGAAAAGATAGACCCCATAGTCGCGCGTACCGTTTTGGGGTCGAATATATCTACTGATATGCCAGTTATTACTACGCCCGACGCTCCCGCGCTATCGGCGGTCCTAATAATCGCCCCCAAATTTCCAGGGTCGCGTAATTCGTATGCGACAATGAGTAGAGTTGGATTATTGGATTCAAGGTGATTGAAAGTCAAATTCAATCGCTCGACAACAGCGATAATACCTTGTGGATTATCTTTCTCCGATATGCTATCAAACACACGCGCAGGAACAGAGACGCACTCAATTCCTTTTTCTGCTGCAATATCGACAAGACCAAGCCCTATTTGGCTTTTTAATTTATTAGGACAGAACAGTAACATCTTGATAGGCGCATTACAATCGATAGCCTCTTTCACCAATCTGATACCCTCAACCAGAAATTTGCCCTGCCTTTCTCTATATTTTGCATGTCTTAGAGCTTTAACAGATTTAATTTTCGGATTTCGCAAACTGGTGATTTCAATAATGTTAATTACCTCCATTCTAAAGGCAGTTAGAGTTGTTTGAAACCGCGATAACGTTCTTTGATACTCATGTTTTTTCGACTTCCCATGTAATTTTAGGTCATTATAACATATTTTGGACTAGAAAACAATTCTTATAAATGATTAAAATAGCAAATTTTTTACGAAATTTAGACAAGACGAAAATTGCTATCATCGCTTTGCTACTGATTCATTTAGCTCCAGTCTGGGGTTTCAAATTCATCCCGACGCAAGACGGGCTTAATCATGTATACAATGCCTACATTCTCAAAGAATACAACAACCCGGCTTACACCAAATATCGAGAAGTGTATGACCTGAACATAAAACTCTTTCCCAACTGGAGCGCGCATGCCTTCTTTTTTGTGATGTTGCACGTTATGCCTCCGCTTATCGCCGAAAAGTTATATGTCACTCTGTGTGTTGCGCTGTTGCCGTTGAGTCTTTTCTATTTTTTGCGCGCGGTGGATAGACGTTTGATGTTCTTCGGATTTCTGGGATTTCTTTACAGTTATAATTATCTTTTGAATATGGGATTTTATGGCTTTGCGTTGAGCGTCTCCTTATACTTTTTCACCTTGGGATATTGGTGGAAACACAGAAATGAGTTGAATATCAATCATATTGCTGTACTTTACTCGTCATTGATTCTCATTTATTTCTGTCACCTTTTTTCTTACGGCGTGATACTTTTGAGCTTATCCTTTCTGGCATTAACTACCGCTATACTACCAGCCAACCCTCAATGCTCAATTATGGGACGCTTAAAAGAGTTATTGAAATTCGCCGGAGTTATTCTGCCGGCTAATTTCATCCTGCTCATCGTTTTTCTCTCAAATCCAGAGAGCAGAGAGGTAATTTATCATAATGATTTGTGGGATTTTTTCATCTCAGTTCGATCTTTAATATCTTTTAATGATGACTCCATTCCAATCTCATGGGGGCTGCTCGGATTTATCGGCGGGTGTCTTCTCTGGACGCTTGTAAAAGATAAGATGATAGGCAAACGTTTCATCCGTCAGCGGGACGGTTTTCTGCTCCTGTTCATTGTAATGACGGTTTTATATTTTAAGATTCCGTGGCAAATCGGTCCGCCTGCGTGGTTCAATGATAGATTGAATCTTTACCTCTTTCCAATTTTGTTGGCGTGGTTTTCATTCAATTATCCAGGTTGGGTGAAGCGAAGTTTGGTGGTTATAATGGTGGGACTTTCGATTGCGCATTTGGGTTTGACTTTCCGCGACTATCATCTGTTGAACAAAGATATGGAAGAATTTACTTCAGGCGCGCATTTAATCGCTCCAAATTCAGCTATCTCTATCATGAGCAACGATTGGGCGAATGGCGATTGGCATGGACCTATCAAATATCTCTCGCCATTTTATCACGACACATGCTATTACGGCTTGGGCAATGGGGGGCTTTATATCGGCAATTACGAACCGAAGTACAGCTATTTCCCTCTGCGATACAAAAATGGGAATTGGAAATTTCAATACACCGGCGGCGTCATCGACTATATGCTGGTATGGCGAATGGACGAAAATAGCGATGAGGTAAGACAACTCAAGAATGACTATGAATTGATTTATGAGACGAAGAATTTAAAACTGTTTCGACATAAGTCGAGTCGCTAAAAACCCGTTTTCTCTGAGAAAACGGGTTTCTTACTGGACTATATAAGTTATAAACCAGATTTAAAAAATTTCGTTTTAAATTTCAACCAATTAGAAGGAGGGAATGATGATGTTGAAGAATGTATCTGTCGGTAAGCAATACATTTTTTGTATTGCTATAGTTTTTGCTATTACATTATTGCTAAAAGCAGAATCGGCTTTCACTGCTCAAGAATTAGCTGTTGGATTTATTGAGGGTAGGGGCAATGACGCCGCTGTTGAGAAACAAGCCTTTGAGAAAGCCGAAGTTGAATATGAAGTGATTGGTAAGGACGATTACAAACTGGAGCATCTCTTAGATTTTGATGTGATTGCGGTTGGCGTGGTCTCCTATGACCAGAACGAGGGTTTAAAGGCAAACTATAAGGTCCTCAACGAATATGTTGAGAAGGGCGGTTACCTGGTAACTGTTGACTTCCAACAGGACTCCAGTTGGGACCAAAATTTTCTTCCTCATCCTCTAAAGCTCTTCGATGATGATTTAGACGGCGTTCAGGTTATATTGGCTGACCACGACATTTTCAAAATACCCAACGAAATCACTGAGAAACACTTTGATATAGCATTTTGGGGAGCTGGCGATTTCATGGCTGACGCCCCACACGAAGTGAAACCGCCTTGGGAACCGCTGGTTACAGACAAAGGCAACAAGTGGCCGCTTGTTGTCGGCGCCGAAGCTGGCAGTGGTTATGTTGTGTTTAACTCGTTGCAGATTCTCCAGGCATTGGGAAGAGCTGGCCATGACGAAGTTGCTGAAGTGTTACAAAATTTCCTGTTTTGGCATGGTCCAATGGCCGTCAGAGCGGAAGGAAAAATAGCAACGACCTGGGCAAAGCTGAAGAAACAGTAGGGCAAAATGGCAAGGGTGCAACAATAACAACATCCTTCCGACTTCTACTTCCGAATTCCGTTCACAGGCGCTTTCCCGTAAAGAACAAGGAAGCAAAAACGGAGCCGTTCTCTGTGAAACAGGAACTAAGCACCTTATGTCAATATTTGAGATAAATGGGTAAGTCTTGGAGAACGGTTTCGGAGATAATCCGATACAGGGAGGAAGCTTGTTCTTTTCTAACGCCGCCCTTTGGAATTTGTTGAACTTCGCAGGTAAGGACGCCGCGGGATGAAAAATGAATTTCCAAAATATCCCCGACTTTCAATTCCTTACCTGCTTTAGCTGGTTGGTTGTTCACCAAGACGTTGCCTCCGTCGCAAATTTTCTTTGCGACTGTGCGGCGTTTGATTATTCGACTGGCTTGTAAAAATTTATCAAGACGCATTGGGAGATTCTTTCAGTTCAGGTGAGTCCTTTAGTGCTATCTCTAAGACTTTATCCATACTTTCAACTTGATAGAATTCAAATGAATTTCTGACTTCCTCAGGGATATCAGCAAGGTCCTTCTCATTTTCTTTGGGGATAATGATATTTTTGATACCTGCTCTGTGTGCGGCAAGTACTTTTTCTTTGAGTCCGCCGATGGGCAATACCCGTCCTCGCAAGGTAATTTCGCCTGTCATTGCGACATCTCGACTGACAGGTTTCGCCGTGAGCGCCGAAATCACTGCGGTTGCGATGGTAATTCCCGCAGATGGGCCCTCCTTGGGTTGTGCTCCAGCAGGAACGTGGATATGAATATCCCGCTTATCGAAATTAAAATCGCTGGGCACATCGAGTTCTCCGGCTTTGGAGCGAATATAACTCAAGGCTGTTTGAGCAGATTCTTGCATAACCTCACCTAATCTTCCGGTCAACTTCAGTTCACCTTCGCCCGCCATTGTCGTGGCTTCAATTGAGATAATGTCACCGCCTACTTCGGTGTAAGAAAGACCAGTGGCAACACCAATTTCATCATGTTCTTCCGCATTGCCATGACTAAATTTCGGACTGCCAAGATATTCCCTAATACTCTCCTTTGTGACTTTTATGGGTTCTTCTGATTCACCCTCCTTGACGATTTTCTTCGCTATTTTTCGGCTGATTGAACTGAGTTCACGTTCCAGATTCCGCACTCCAGCTTCCCTGGTATATTCTTGGATGATAGACTGAATAGCGTCCTCCGAAAACACCGCTGACTCTTTCTTCAGCCCGTTGGCTTCCAACTGTTTCGGAATCAAGAACAACTCAGCGATTTTCCGCTTTTCATATTCTGTATAGCCGGGGAGTTCGATGACCTCCATTCTATCCCTAAGCGCCGGTGGAATTGCTTGTAGGACATTTCCCGTCGTGATAAACATCACTTCGGAGAGGTCAAACGCCACATCCAAGTAGTGGTCGCGGAATGTGTTGTTCTGCTCAGGGTCGAGCACTTCGAGGAGGGCTGATGCCGGGTCACCGCGGAAATCCCTACCCATCTTATCCACTTCATCCAATAGGAACAGCGGGTTCTTCGATTTCGAATCGATGATACCCTGGATAATCCGACCGGGGATAGAACCGATATAGGTTCTGCGGTGTCCTCGAATTTCAGCTTCATCTCGAACGCCGCCAAGCGACATACGAACGAAATTTCTATTCGTGGCTCTGGCGATAGATTTTCCAAGCGAAGTTTTTCCGACACCAGGCGGGCCGATGAAACACAAAATCGGACCTTTAAGTTTCTCAGTCAATTTCAGAACAGCCAGATATTCCAAAATGCGTTCCTTCGGTTTTTCCAAACCGTAGTGGTCTTCATTCAGCATACGTTCAGCTTCATTAATATCAATTTTACATTCCGTTCGGGTTGACCAGGGAAGAGAAATCAAGTAATCGACGTAAGTTCGAATCACACCTGATTCCGCAGACATTGGCGGGAGTTGTTCCAGTCTATCGATTTCGTGCAGCGCTTTCTCTTCGGCTTCTTCAGACATTTTAGCTTCTTTTACTTTCTTGCGTAATTCCTCACACTCTGTAACGGGGTCTTGTCCACCACGCCCCAACTCCTTCTGGATGGCTTTCATCTTTTCAAAAAGATAGAACTCCTTTTGATGCTTATGCATCTGCTCTCTGACTTTGTTTTCAATCTGCGAATCAACCTTTAAAAGTTCTATCTCCTCATTCAAAATTTTAAGCAATTTTTCAAGTCGCTCTTTGGGGTCAAGGGTTTCCAGGATTGGTTTAAGCCGTTCTGATTGATAATTCGTGTATTTGGCTAGGAAATCAGCAATTATGTCAGCCAAGGTACTAGGGTCTTCCGTTCTGGGAATGACTGAAATGGAATCTGTCGGACGTATTTTTTTGCGCGCTTCCAAATACTTTTCAAAAGACACTGTCACATCTTTCATGAGAGAGACAACCGTTCTCAATTTATAGGGATTTTCTGGAACTATTTGCACCTTCGCTTGAAGAAAATAATCAGTTTCAAAAAATTCTAAAACAACCGCCCGAGTTATGCCCTGTACTATGAGTCGAATACTGCCGGATTTTTCTACATGCTCGGTGATTCTCGCTATCACGCCAATTTCGTAAAAATCCTCGGGTTTTGTCTGAGGTTTATCAGCTGCTACTTGATTCAGAAGTAGAATACTTCCATCCCTTGTCAAAGCATATTTCACAGCATTTACGCTCTGGTGTTTATCTGGTACAAGTATAGAACTTCCGTGAGGAAAGATAAATTTACCAGGGGGTAGAACAAGTAAAGGCAATATGTAAATGTCATCTGCTTGTTGTTTTACCAAATTTCCTCTCATGGCAAACTCCTTACTATTCTCAGTACAACGGTTCATGAATGCGATTGCATCTCACCGCTCCTAAAAACTGCGCTAAAAAGATACAATATGCTCAATTAAATTTCCAACCAGGCTTCTTTCTTTTGATAATCAAAAGAGACATGAAACCTTGTCAACAAATCTCGAAATCCTATCACCATAGTCCCTTGGGATATCATCGATTATCTTTCCTATTTTAAATCTCCTTCCTCCATAAAACGGTTCTTGAGGAACTAAAGGTGAACGAAGTGAACGGGTTAAAACGAAAAAAGTGAACATTACCTACGCTATCATCGCTTTCTGCTCCTGGTCATAAATCAACTTCGGTTCCTCATGCTTTATGATGGTATCAGCAGTGATGATACATTCTAAAACACCTTCCATAGAAGGGAGTTTATACATAATATCAAGCATCGCGCGTTCAAGAATCGCCCGCAGTCCTCTAGCGCCGGTTTCGCGATTTATCGCTTCTTGAGCGGCTGCTGACAAAGCATCATCTGTGAAGTGTAATTCAACACCTTCATATTCAAAAAACTTCTTATATTGCTTCACAATGGCGTTCTTAGGCTCGGTTAAAATCTGTTTCAACGCAATTTCATCAAGTTCATGCAGAGTAGCTACAACTGGAATCCGACCGACAAACTCTGGAATAAATCCATATCTAAGCAAATCCTTAGGTTCAATCTGCTGCAAAATTTCATCCAAATTCTTCTGTTTTTTACTTCTCACATCGGCGCCAAAACCCATGCTCTGCCTACCAATGCGTTGCTCAATAATCTTTTCGATGCCATTAAATGTTCCGCCACAAATAAACAAAATATTTGTAGTATCAACCTGGATAAATTCCTGTTGAGGATGTTTACGTCCTCCTTGAGGAGGTACATTAGCTATAGTCCCTTCAAGAATCTTCAGTAGCGCTTGCTGTACTCCTTCACCAGAGACATCTCTAGTAATTGAAGGATTCTCGCTTTTTCTTGCAATTTTATCTATTTCATCAATATAAATAATTCCTTTTTTGTATAATTTTACAATATTAACCTTAAAAAGGAGAAAAAATGGAATATGGAGTAGTTTTAGCAAGTTCATTTATTACAGCATTTGCA
>DTYX01000800.1 GCA_012961655.1 Candidatus Poribacteria bacterium | reverse complement strand
TCGGAATTCGGAATTCGGAATTCGGAATTCGGAATTTGAAATGTCGTAGCGTTGCTCCCTAATTCCAATGTTTCATCCGGAATTGTCGACGGCAAATTGTCCCAAGTCCAACTATAGCCGGCAATTCCCGATGTATCTTCGTCAGTTGGACGCCCGACAGTCGGGAAAGTCCATGTAAATATAGGTGAATTGTCGGGATACCATTTTTCACTGTCCGGGTGGGTCGGACTGCTCACCTCCGGCGTCGCTATATAGGAATCTATCCGCACCAAGATTTCCGATATCTCCCCCAAATTACCAGCAACATCTTGAGCGCGGATTTGAAAAATCCATTCGCCGTCATCCAACAAGCCAGTGGCATGTTCTATATCCTTCCATCCTTCCATTCTTCCGCTCCCCCCTTCCTTCCTTTCCTTCCATTCTTCTTTCACCCCGCTATTCATTTGCAGGACAATAGCGTATCCCGCAACCCCGCTGCCTTCATCCTCCACACGCTGCCACTGCAAGCGGATATCCCCATTGGTCAGCCAGTTTTGAGGATTACGCCTGTGACCTTCGCTGTCAAATAGTGTGATTTCCCTCACCCTGCTCGGCGGCGTTGTGTCGATGTAAAATGGCCCAAGATGCGATGTCTCCTCCGATAATTGCCCGGCTCTGTCCATACTGCGCAGGTGGAAATAATGGTTGTTGCCATCTGGGAGGCTGAATGAGTGAATTTCACCACCGATTAAAGAGGTTTGGGCATCTGATATTGTTGGCGTAGTCTCGTCTGAGGTATCCCACAACGCCAAATATTCCGCAATGCCGCTGACTTCATCCTCAGCGGGTTGCCAGGAAAGAACGATGTCGTTTTGATTCGACCAGACCGCGACCTTATGCGATATGCTCGTCAAGTCGCGGGGTGAACTCGGGGGTTGCGTGTCAATGCCAAACGGACCTAAATGTTTTGCTTCTCCGTTCCAATTTCCCGCTACATCCACGCCGCGAATGTGAAAAAACCACTGCCCGTCGGGCAACGGTTCGCTTGAGATAGAAGTTACCGCCCAACCCAGGTTCACATTTTCGGGGGGCAGTGTGCTTTCAGAGGTGTCCCAGAGATATGAATATCCTCTCAAACCGCTTGTCGAGTCCTGCGCCGGCGCCCACGAAATGTCTAGAGTATTATCCGTCGACCATCCACCAATTGAATGTGAGTCGCTGACCAGGACGGTTATCGGCGGCGGAGGTGTGGAGTCGATATAGAACGGTCCTATATGCGCTGGTGTGCTCCAATTTCCCTCGTTATCGACACTTCGCAAGTGGAAGTAGTGTGAATTGCCATCGGGCAATGGTTCGCTTTCAAGTTCACGTGAGGAAGGCGATAAATTTGCCGTCCGTGCTGGATAACTCGACGGCGACGTATTCCACAGATACGAAAATCCTCTCAAGCCGCTACTCAACGCCGGCGGACGCCAGACGACTTTGACCACATCTTCTTTCGACCAAACTTCGGGTATATGCGAAGGGCTGGTCAGACCAGGGCGACTTTTAACTTCAACTTTTGCCGTATCCATCAGTATTAAATCCACGTACAGCCTGAAGATGTACTCGCCATCGAGTTCGTAACTGCTGAGAGTCCAGCGCGGTCCGCCGAAGCGATGCAGAAGTCCGGCGCTCTGTACCCCCATATCAAAGATATCCATAAGCGTCATATCGGAGTCTAACACCTCAACTTGTACCTTGCCTGGCACGGCTAATTCATACGGGATAGCCGATTCGTCGGGGTTAAATGCGCCTGTATCGGAAAACGCAAAGCGACTGCGGGGTGGCATGTTTTGAGATTGAATCTCGCGGCGATTGCCCGTCATCTCCGCCATTTCCATCTCGATTGCTTCAGCTACGCGCCTGCCGAAGACCCAATCGCTTACGCGGTCATCGTTTTCGAATGTCAGACCAGTCCACCAGAAAAACCAGATGCCATCAGCCGGTTCACTGGTCTTCCCGTAAATCTTCACATCAGGGCTCAGAGCCGTCCGGATTTGCTGGCGTATCTCCCAATTTGTCGGTTGACCATATCCTTTGGCATCGTAAACCTCAAGCACAATATGAATCTCGGGGCGCGGCAGACCGTTCCTGTCTCTATCGGGGAAAATGATATTCCTAGCGTGGTACAGATTTTTGTGAATATTCTCCCACTTGGGATAATAGACCGGTTGCGCGCCGCTAATTTGCCAGAGGTAGGTTCCTCCACTAATCATGACGACATCGGCAGCGCGGGTAAAGCGGATGAGATTCTGAGGTGAATAATGCGCTCCGCCGAGGGTGACATCGACATATCGGTCATGCCTGCGATAGCCACCTTCGGATTCAGCATATTCGATGGCAGCGACCATATCATCAAACACGCCGATGTTATAGTTGTGCGCCGAACCCATCGGCTCCTCCGCCAGATACCACCCGGCTATCACACCATTCTGCAGGCCGCTCTGT
The DNA here is from genome assembly GCA_012961655.1 of Candidatus Poribacteria bacterium. GTDB lineage: Bacteria > Poribacteria > WGA-4E > DTYX01 > DTYX01 > DTYX01. The sequence goes on along the minus strand of DTYX01000800.1, from coordinate 461 downwards.
TCCCATTCGCATAGCGCCTTGATGAAATTTATCAGCCAGGTTTCACCATAAACATCGTAAGGTTCGTATAGCGCTCCGACAATCGCGCGCAACCGCACTTCACTGTTTTCATTTCCCGCCTCGTAAACCTGACTGAGGTAATCTATCCACCACGCAACATTGGCATCCTGCCCTGCGGGAGCGCTGGGCAAACTGCTCGGCCAGTAGTGCTGGACGAGGTTACAGGCTTCATACGGATAATATCCACCGCCCCAATCCGTCGGCATGCCTTGCCACACTTCCTGCAGGTCCGGCGTTGGCAAACCCAGATTGCCATCTTCCCTCGAATACACGTTGAACATGCCCACGGGAATCACCTGGCGTTTTACTTCCTCACTGACGGCGGAAAATGAAATCTCCACAAAAATCAATACGATAAAAAAAGACTTTGTAAGCCGCCTCATGAATTGTCCCTCCGCTGA
>DTYX01000799.1 GCA_012961655.1 Candidatus Poribacteria bacterium | reverse complement strand
GGAAAAAAACGTCGTAGCCATTGTCTGTCGCAGCTTTTGGCGGGACAGAGCTACGGATAAATGCCGCTATCACCTTTGAGAATTTGTAATGGCATAGAAATTCTCTTGTGTAACTCGCAAAGAAATGGTATAATTTTTGAATGAAAAACTTGCTATAAGATGTTAAAAGATTATCAGATGTCAAGCCAAAACAATTTTTTCCTTCAAATTCAGGGGTTGCTCAAAAAGAAAGGTTGGACATGGCCGCCTGACGAAAAGTTAAGGAAGCAAATTCGTGAAACTATACAAAAGGCGGCTGGAAACTTGCATACCCCACCTGAGGTACTCAAGAAAGTTTTGAGAGAATCAGGTTTCTTTGAGGAGTAAAAAATGCCTGCTCCACGACGCACGTTTGATTCCGCTGTGGAAAGCCTTATCTATTGGGATGCCACTTTTACTATAGCTTTCTTTGATGGAATTATTGTTTACACTTGCATTTTCTGAAGCCTTTTGACAAATAACCAACCTCGCCAAACGATATATTGAAACCATCAGAAATATAACAAACACTTTTTTGTTACATTACTAAAAATTTTTCTCCCTCAATGTCACAATTTAGAATTTTTTGCAACATATAGAATAGATAAAATTATTGATATGGTAATTTCCCATGAAAGTATCAGACGAAATATTGGTTGGTAAAATATTAGACGGTGATGAATCGGCGTTTCAAATCCTCGTAGAGCGATACAAACATTCCGTTTTCCTCCATGCGGTCAAAACCACGCGGGATTTTCACGAAGCGGAGGACATAACACAGGATGTTTTTGTAGAGGCTTATCTCAACCTGCAAAATCTCAAAGAAGCTGCGAAATTTGGAAGTTGGTTGCGGGGAATCACCCAAAATCTCTGTCGGATGTGGCTGCGCAAAAAGCGGATGTTGTCCGATTTGGAGATACCTCTGGACAATCTCCAAACGGAAGTTCTCAGTCAATGGCTCGAAAAGCAAGAGAGTTCGGAGAGCTGGGAATTCGGAACAGATATCGTCGCCAACAAGTTTTCCGATGACCAAAAAGCTCTGCTCAGACTATTCTACATTGAAAATCGCTCTTGCAGAGATATCGCTGGACTTTTGGGAACAAGCGAAGCAGCGATTCGGCAACGTTTGAGTCGCGCTCGACAACAACTCAAAACCGAATTATTGGCAGGGGAGAAAAATATGAACAGCATGATAGCAATCAGCGCAATATGCGCGCTCCTTTGGGGGAGTGCTTTTTCCGTTTCAGCGGGAACATGGAAGGATAATTTTGAGGACGGAAATTTCGATGGATGGGAAACGTATAAACTTGACTGGCCAGCCGCTGTTCTTGTCCCCGGCGCAGGTAACTGGCGCGTTGAAGACGGCATAATCATCGGAGGGGATGATAATAGGTTTATATTTCACATCCTCAGTATGGGAGAAATGTGGTGGAAAGATTACACTGTTGAAGTCAGCGTGAAGCTTTCAAAGGAACTGCGAAATTGTGGACAATGGACATCTGTAGCCTTAGGCGTTCGAGGACAGGAACCTCTTCCTCAAATGAGTTATCTGTTAGCTATACAGTACTTTGGGGATAATGTAAAAAAACAAATCCCTGTTGAAGGCGGTAAAATGGCTGCTACCCCGGTTGAGATTGCCGGGGGAATAATAGGGAACGCGCAGCCAGCCGCCGCTACGCACCAATTTCCGAAAGCGCTTTTCAAGACAGAAGCTGATAGATGGTACAGGTTGAAGGTGACCGTTGAAGGAAATCTGGTGAGGTGTTTCGTTGACGGAAAACAGGTAAGCGTGTTTCAGAGTAACCTCTATTCCTCTGGGAAGGTAGTCATCGCCGTTGCTGGCGTCGTAGCGATGTTTGACGATTTTGCGGTTACTGGTCCTGAGATTCCCGATGGCGGCTCTGGTTTCGCTGTAAATCCGCAAGCTAAACTCGCCACTGCATGGGGACGTATCAAGCAAGCGGATTGATGAAATGCTCATCTATTTTTCCTCTCTAACCTGCCGAACGCCCTTGATGACTGGACAGTTGTCCGAATGGATGGAAAGGAAGGAAGGGAGGGAGAAGAACGGGAAGGTCAAGAAAATGATCTTTGTAATACTCAAACGCTTGGTGTGATTTAGCACGAGAAAATCGTGTAGGGTGGGCATTGCCCACCAAAAACAACTGTGTTTCTATTAAGGAGTATCTAATCATGTTTTCACGAATCAGCAGCCCTCAATCTAAACAATCACAATCTTTAAGGAAATCACTCATGTTTTGGAAATCGTTGAAAGCAATTAAAACGACAGCGTCAATAGACGTTCAATCAAAGTCTAAAAAAATCCAACCTTTAAGGAGGTACGTAACAATGTTTTCACGAATAAGCAACATTTTAATCGCTTGTATTATGTTAATTGCTTTCGGTGGCGTTATTCAAGCAACCGCCGCCGAGCCAGGACAGCCCGAAGCGACGCTGACTCATCATCTGCAAGCCATTGGCGAGGGCGATATAGATGCTATCATGGCTGACTACGCCGAAGATGCTGCGCTCTTCACGCCAAACGGCGCTTTGCATGGACATGATGAGATAAGACCGCTCTTCGAAGCGATGGTGGCGAGTGTCCTGCCGCCCGGCTCGACTTTTGAAATGTCGCAGCAAATCATCGAAGGGGAAGTTGCTTACATCGTCTGGTCGGCAGAATCTGCCAACTACAATATCCCCTTTGGCACCGATACTTTCGTTATTCGCGATGGTAAGATTACGACTCAGACGTTCGCAGCGTTGATGTTGTCAAAAGTTGGAGAAGAAGTTGCTCCACCCACTCCTGTTGAATCACCGGAATCAGCGGAGAAAGATGTGTTGATGCATCACCTGCAAGCCGTTGGTGAAGGCGATATAGACGCAATCATGGCTGACTATGCCGAGGATGCTGTGCTATTCACACCAACCGGCGCGCTGCGCGGACATGATGAGATAAGGCCGCTCTTCGAGGCGATGGTCGCGGATATCCTTCCGCCTGGCTCGACTTTTGAAATGTTGCAGCAAATCATCGAAGGGGAAATAGCCTACATCGTCTGGTCGGCAGAATCTGCGAACTATAAAATGCCCTTGGGAACTGACACCTTCATCATCCGCGATGGGAAAATCCAAACTCAGACGTTCGCCGCGCAGATGGAAGCCAAACCTGCTCTCCCTGAAAAGGTTCCCGCAGGACACCATAAGGTCGAGATGTACTACGAATTTGTTCAGGATTACGCCTCTGTGCCTGAAGAGAGACCGGATGGGCTTTACCTTGTAAGCACACAGGAGGCTCTGCTTAAGGGTAGAAGCGTTACCCTCACATTCGATGACGGCACCGTCGTCGAATTGACCGGCATGATGCGAGGACAGCATCAAGAGCTAAAAGTCATCTTCGATGAGAAAGGCGTCCCTGTCAAGGGCATAGGCCCAAGCTATGGGTTAGCTGAGCTTTTCGATAAAGATGGCAACACCTTATTCCGAGGGACATACACCTCTGAAGATGAAGTGCTGTTCTCACCCGATTTTGAGGCTGTTGGTTTCTTCTCCAAAACTGATGCGGTGACATTAGGAGAGGGTCCGTACGCCGGTTACCTTTGCATAGGACATATTGAAGCGAGTCTCGGCCCTGACCCGCAGAAGCCTGGCGAATTTATCGTTCACGGAGTGGGCGAAGCTATGCTCGAGAAAGTCTCTTCTGCGATTACCGAAGTTCCAGAAGAGGATTACACGAGAGTCTTTTTCGCCTCCTTATCCTCCGGGTTAAATATGATATCCCTGCCGTTGAAACCCGTAACGTCGTATACCGCAAGGAGTTTGGCGGAGTATCTGGGTTCTACGGTTGTCATCAAGTTGGATGAAAAACGACAGCGGTTCGTCGGTTTCACCATTGATGAGCCGGATGACGGTTTTCCGATTGAAGGTGGTAAAGGCTACATAGTCAACGTCGAAGAGGGCAAGGTTGTGTCCTTCGTAGGCGCGGCATGGACAAATGAGCCGCCTGTTTCCGCTTCGCCGCCCGTTATCTCTTCAGATACGACATGGGCGTTTGTCCTGAGCGGTTATCTTCAGTCAGAAGCGTGGAACGGCTATGCGGTGAAAGCAAGTAATCCGCGCACCGGCGCAACAGCTATTGACACAGTAGTTGACGGACATTTTGCCGCTGTTTGGGCTGACCTCTCTCGCAACAGCGTCGTCCAAGAGGGAGATAAACTGGAAGTAGTTCTACTTTCTTCAGCAGGAAAAGTTATCGCTAAGTCTGTTATCAGCGTTAGGGCAAGCGACATCCGACGCGCTTTTGCCAAAATCACACTGGAACGCAGCCATTTCATCCCACGCAACTTTGCGCTTTTGCAGAATTATCCCAACCCGTTCAACCCAGAAACGTGGATTCCGTATACACTCGCCGAAGACGCAAATGTGCATATCTCCATCTACAACTCTGCGGGACAGTTGGTGCACGTGCTATCCATCGGGCAGATGCAGGCTGGTTCATATCTCACAAAAGACCGCGCTGCATACTGGGATGGACGCAATGAGCGCGGCGAAAATGTGGGAAGCGGAGTGTACTTCTACCACCTTCGCGCCGGCGATTTTCAAGCCACGCGACGGATGCTTATCGTAAAATAACTGAGACTGTTGCATAATTCATCCGTAGGCTCTTGTATGTGGTAACCAATCAATATCTGTGCAAATAACTACGTGAAACGTGAAGAAAACTAAACTAATCTCATTTTAAACATACGTGGGGAATCTCTATCACGAAACAGAAATTCCCCACGCGGGAAAATATCCGATGAAATAATTTGGGTTGGTAAAGGACGGCTCTACGGAAAAAAACG
>DTYX01000798.1 GCA_012961655.1 Candidatus Poribacteria bacterium | reverse complement strand
GGATAAAATGTTACAGTGTATTGAGACATGATTTTTCCTTATCACTGGTTATTAATGAAATTTAACCACGAAGGAAAAACTTTCCTTTGTGTTCTTGGTGTCTTTGTGGTTCCAATGGTTATCACCCAATCAAACCTCATACCTTATTCTCTGCGCCAGTCTCAGTCGTACTTCGTCTATCTCTATATCACCTTCATGAGGAAGTAGTTTAATTCCATAAATCTGCATAAAATTATGCCCAGCCAAGACGTCATAATCCTTCTCTAAGATATTATCTTCTACCACATAAGCTACTTGACTACACCAAAATTCAAGTAGCTTTACATACAAATGTATAATTTTTTTGCTCCCAAAATTACCCCCGCCTAAACCACCAAATGGCGCTGGCTCCGCAAGTTCAAATAACTTTCCTACCCTCAATGCTGAAGTTTGCTTTATAAAAGTGTAAGGTGAGCCGCTATCAAAGCAAAATACCAATTCTACTACTTCTCTTCCTGAAGGATAGTAGCTCACCTCAAATCTCTTTAGAATATCCATTGCCAAATCTCCTTAGCTAAATAGTCCTAACTTGCGTACTGTCTCAAATATGCTGGCAACGCCGACGCTTCTCTCGGGCCGACCAATACTTTCCAACCAGATTCCTCTTCAAGTTTACCGCTCATTACTGCGACGTAGCCTGGGATGATAATATTGTTGTGGTTGACCTGGTCTTTCACAGCTGTTTCGTTGAGCATTTTAGCGACGCCTTCAGCCGTGAGTTTTTCAGAAGCGTAAGCGGTTAGAACGGACTGCCCTTCGGTGTCTACTGCCAAAATATATGCGGGAACTTTGCTGGCTTCCACTTCACCCAATACGGTGAAGTAAGTCAGGGAAAAGTTTGTAGTCATCAACACAGGGGAATCGGGAGTAACATCGCCAACTTCGTATACTTCAGGTTCGACTTGGAGAGGCACACGCGGGTCAGTGTAGAGATTTTGCCGCAAGGTTAAAAGCGGGAGTATCTGCCACGGTTCATCTCCGGGGCAAACAACGACGCCGGCGTATTTGGAAATGTACGTAGACGCCTGTAAGACTTGTTCTTCCTCATCTTCTACGAAAGTAATAGTTGGATATCCCAAAGGTCGGAATGTCTGTCTCAACGCCAGACGGCGTATTTGCGTTAAATCGTTTATAACTTGAAGCGGTTCGCGCGCGCCGGTATCTATTACGAGGTCTTCAACTCCCAGCGCTTTAATCTTTTCCGTCAATTCCGCGACTTCATCCAGACCGTTGCCGCAGACCGCTAATGGGCATTTCACCATCTTCGCGATATTTGCCATCGCTTGATAGTTTTCGCTATTTGCAGCGTAAATCAACGGATTTTTAGCCCTGGCGCTAGCGGCGGCCAAACGGATAACATTCGGTTCAAAGCTCATCAAAATCGGCGCCTGCTTTGATTTAGCTACAACCGTTTTGACGACATCGGAGTATCTTTTCGGGTCGCCTGTGGTGTCCTTAATGGCAATCAATTCGACGCCAATCGTTTGTCCCACGCGCTCAAACCAAAGATTGTTGATTTCCTCAATCTTTTTATCCAAAGCTTCGCCTTCCAATTCATCCGTGATAGCTACAGCGATGCCACAAGGATGGTGGAAGGTTTCCTCATGACGGAACATGACCGTCTCGTTGCCAATGGCTAACTCATTTCCGTCCGTTCCGATTTTTACCAATTTAATCGGCGGCGCTGAGGCGCCTTCCAAAGCCGCTTTCGCCTCATCTGAGACGTAGGGACATTGGTCCAGTGACGCTTTCTTTTGCGCCAACTGCATCGCAAAAGCCAGGCACGTCGGCGGACCGCATTCACCGCAGTTTGTTCGGGGTAATAGTTTGTAAATTTCCAATCCTGTTAAAGCCATCTATGTTCTCCTTATTTTATGATACCAAGCAATATTTAATTTTTTTGTCTCACTAACTACCTATCCGGAAAATCGGGGAAGCCCGAACTTTCTTGATTTATCAATCGGTCAAGAGTTTCCTAACTCGGTTATTCCATCGCTGCAATTCCTCAAGATATGTTTCCCAGACATTGAAATCTACTTCCCAAGTAGGATACCTGTGATTCAGATTATCCAAAAATTCAGGATTATCTCCATTAGTTATGTCTTCGAGAAAAGTTTCATAAGAACATCCACACTTGTTCTGAAAATGAGTTATCTCCTTCTCGCATTCTTCAATTTGCTCACTGGCTAATTCAAGAGCATATCTGCGGATTGCGTTACCTACAGCCACCTGTAAATCACCGGCGATTTGCAGAATCTCCTGATACTTATCTGGAATAGTCACCTGGCATTTTATTCCAGAGGTCACTGGACTTACAGACATACTCATCCCTCCAAACTATTGAGGCGTCCTTTGCTTTCTTTCTAAGGAGTAGACAACATCATCCTTTTGCTGCGTCCATCTTTCCAACGCCCATCGCGCGAATTCCTGGCCGCCTTCGTACACAATGAAGTTCGCCAACACAGCCGAAATCATCGCATCTGAAGCGGAATCCGCCATAACATCCTCGATATACTTTTGCAACTTCGCCTTCGTTTCTTCTGTATCTGCCGCCGATGCAATTTCTTCCGCTATCTCTTTAAGAGCATTTTGGGGTAATTCACGAGTCACTCTTTCTATCAATTTTTCACTCAATACTTCTGACTCTCGCATTTGTTCCAAAGTCTCAACTAATTGAACTCCACCCACTTCAATCAGTAAAAGCGATAATTTCACTCGAGCTATTTCAGAATTAGACAATTTATAGAATTCATCGGCAAGTTTTAGTTTCTCTTCCTTTTCCTGTTTTGTAGGAGAAAGCGTTTCGCTAGATTGAATAATAGTATAAACGAAGTTATATAGCTGCTTACGTCCTTGAAATCGCTCCAGGATTTTCAGTTGTCGTCCCGATGCGAGCATTGCATTGTCGATTTGCGTTTTGAATAATTTCTGAATTTGTTCGTAAATCCACTCTACATTTAATATCAATTCATTTTTCCCCTCAGGGGTTTTGATGAAGGTAAACCTTGTCCGCATTAGTATTGGCAATCCAAATCCCACGATTAACGACAAAAATATTGGGTTCCATCCATCTGTCAGGTACATCAATAGGGCGAATACCAAAATATTCATACATCCATTGAATACAATTATCCCCCACGCCCAAGCTCCCGCTTTCCTCTGGGATAGCGCTAAAGTCGCTTTTGATTCAAAGATTGAAACTATTTCAATAAATCCTACAATCAACCCGATGAAACTGACGATGATGTATGAAATTATAACCATGACTTGGGTATTCCCCCAAAACCCCCTTCTAAGAAGTATGATAAATCTCTGAACCCTCGCAAGCTCAGGACAAAACAGCCCAGAGTTTTCGCCCGTTGCTGTTGAGGAAATATGCCTTGTTTTCAATACCTTCTTCTACAGGTGCGATTTCGATGTATCTGGAACGTTGAAGATTCTCAATTATTTTTAGTGTTTGACTAGGTGGCGTCAACATTCGCGCTGATAACTCCGACAATGTCATAGAGCCGGTTTCACCCAAAAGTTTTATGATTAATGTATCTTTTTCCGTTAATTTTTCCAAATTCATTTTTATTTTTATCGTTTT
>DTYX01000797.1 GCA_012961655.1 Candidatus Poribacteria bacterium | reverse complement strand
CTTTCTGTCAACCTCGTAAATTATCTTTCCTGTCTTTACAACTACTTGTTGAAACCAAAGGGGCTGATTGGAAAGATCGACCACATCGGCTTTGTCCTGTCCGACGACGGAAAACGCCTCGCATAGCAAGTCGCCTATGATGTTCCACCTATCGTCCCGCTTATATCCATCCTCAAATAGTACGGCAAAGTCAAAATCGCTGAATTTATCCGTCTTCCCTTTTACCTGGGAGCCGAAAAGGTAGACTGCTGCGATTCCATCTTTTCCTTTGAAGATTTCAGCAAGTTTCCTGTCGTAAAATGACATAAGAACTTTCCGCCTCCCTTCTCGTTAAATAGCCTCTGCTTTTTCAACAAACTTTCGCAAATTGATATGATGCGCCTCATCACTTCGGGCCATTTTCTAGCCGCTCTTTTCTCGCGCAATATTTAGTAACTCCTGAACCGCCACTCTTGCGGGTGAATCATCAGGTAGTGAAAGAAGGGACTTGCCTGCCAATTCATATTCGACAATATTTTCATCCGCCGGCACAGTTCCCAATAATTTCACCTCTGTTTCTTCCACCTCTGCGACGACAGGTTCAGGCAAAGACTCATGAGCGCGGTTAATGACAAGGTAAGAATCGCCAAGATTGAGGTCAAGTCCTTTAGTCATTTGGTAAATCCTGCCAGCGGTACGAACCCCCATCACGCTTTCGTCGCTGACGACAAGCAAAAGATCGACATTTCGCGTGGTGCGTCGGGAAAGATGTTCCATACCAGCTTCATTGTCCATGACGATAAATTTATAATTTGAACTGAATTCGTCCATGATGCCGCGCAATAAATTATTGACATAACAGTAACAAGCTGGCCCTTCCGTTCGACCCATTGCGAGCAAATCAAAACCTTTCTCTTCGACCAAGGACATTTGTAGACGATATTGCATGTACCGATGTTTATCCATCCCACCGGGCAAGTCGTACTTATGTTTTAACATCTCCTCTCGAACATCACCCAATGTGTATTCTAATTTCACGCCAAGGGCTTCATTGAGTGTCGAATTAGGGTCTGCATCTACCGCCAAAATAGAACCGTTTTTTTCCGATAATAGCTGAGCGATAATCAAACTTGCTATAGTCGTTTTTCCCGTGCCGCCTTTTCCAGCGACTGCGATTGTATATGACATAGTATATTACTCCTTCCTTAAACCACTAATGAAGTATCTGATGCAATCTATCTATTGAGCACGAAGAAATTTAATAATCAAAGATACGTAATAAGGGGAATCAAACACGAGACTGACTTGAGTGGCGCGGTAGCATCCGCTCCAAGGAGTTTTTAGGCAATCTTCCTCGCGGCTTCCTCAGTTTGCATCCAGTCAGGAATCTGTGTAGAGTGTTTCAGGCGCCACATCTACCTCATTACCCCATGTAAGCACACACAATTCTGGATGCACTGAGAACTGCTTGAAATGTTCTAAGTTTTCTAAATGAGCGAAAACACCACCTCTGCGGATATAAGGCAAGAAATCAACAACGCCACTCTTACCATTCTCGAAAGTGACTTCAATCTTATACTCACTAACATATCGCGCTGATGTCACGTCGTAGCTCATGGTCTTACCTGGTTATACTTTCCGAAATCTCTCTAATCTAATGGTATAATTTTGCTGGGATGCTGATTATTCCGCGCTAATTCCCAATTCCGTAGTAGTTCCTCTTGATGTCGCAAAGCCCATTCGACAACCATTCCTAATACCCTTGGCGGAATACGCCCTTCCAGTAAGGACAGGTCTCGAATGCTAATCACCGCCTTATGTCCACCGTAACGCACATGGAAGTGGGGCGGGTTATGGTCAGCGAAGTACATTGCGATGATGATACCATAGAAGCAACCCACATATTCTCTTCTTCAGAGTACTGTACTACTCCATCGACCTCTAAATCCTCACTGTATAACGTAAGCAATTCCTGAAAAGTTGGCTAATAACTCGGTGACAATTTCTTCCTTAGTGTTACTGACAGCTTTTACAGCTATTGTCTCACCTTTTGAGATACTATCTAGGATTGTTTTTACATCCATCGTAAATCTCCTTCTCCAATAACCAATCCGGCATACACATCGCTTCCCGTGCTGCCTAACGACCTGAGTTGAGCGGAAGGTTCGCAGTATAATCCGTTTAAACCGATATGTAAAAAATTACGGGGCTATTTACCATTATTACGCTGCTGAATACGACGTTGGTCGATACGTTTTGACTGTAATATCCGGCGCGAATTCACTGACCCGCTGCATAACTTTTCGATAGTCTGAATCTTCTCGCAGCGCCTGAGAGACATCTATAAATCATGACCTTCCCTCCTTTCGATTTTTTGATAGAACACAACAAAAAATTGGAATCCACTACGCTTAAAACAAAGTTCTAAAGGGTTTTCATTTCTTGGTAGAGAATCAAAATTTCCTCCTGTTGAAATTCATTTTTTAACGTTTCTTTGTATTCCCTCAAAAAGTTTTCTCCCAAAGAAGTTTCACATCGAAAATCCAAAACAGTAAAGATACGAATCTCATCTGTGTAATTTCTCGTTTCACCGCGCCATCTTCCTTTGAGTGGAAAGCTCTCTTGAACAAACGTTACTCCTCCAAATTCCTCAAAAAGTTTCTGCTCTACCGTATCAAACTTTTCTCCTTCAATACGCCGCCTTGTACCATCCGGTTCAGGGTTATATTCCAATGGAAGATAGATGTCATATCTTCTAACGATTTGCATCACCCGGATTTTCTCCTTCCAGAGTGTAAGGGAGATTTCTTTCTTTTAGCACTTCAAGGTGTCTCTCTGAGACGACATAAAGATAATCTTTTGAAATGCGGTGTATCGGACCGACTTGTCCCAGAGTTTCCCAGACTTTTTCCCAATGTTCTTTTGGAATGCGGATGGTTGGCATGTGATATCCCCCCTTATTCATAAATAAATATTCACATTTTACGTTTCACTCTCAATTTCGCTCCCACCGACGGAAACAGACTCATATCTGTATGTGGCAGAAATATCGCCGCGGTAAACTGTTCCATGAAGGTGTTATCGGCGGATAATTCGATGTAAGTCATTTTATTCGCAATCTCTTCCGCTTTCGCCAGAGCTTTCGTTGACAGCATCGCTAATTTCGCTCCGGTTATCGAACTGTTGCCGATGAAACGATATTTTGTCAGGGGCAAGTCGGGCAGAAGACCGATTAGCACTGATTTTTCTATGTTAAGATAGTTGCCGAATGCGCCGCCTACGTAGATGCGCGCAATATCATCCCACGTCATTCCCATCTTTTCCATCATAACTGAGGCGGCGGCGTACACCGCCGCTTTTGAGCGCATCAGGTTGTCGATGTCGGCTTGAGTTATGACAATATCTCCAGAAGCGCCGGCGGTCTCCTCTTTCCACGCCAAGATGAACTCTGCTCCCTCTTCGTTTTCCTGATAGCGCGGCGTATTCAGGTCGGCTTGAATTCTGCCGGCTTTGTCGATGACGCCGGCGCGGAGCATCTCGCCTAAAACATCTATCAATCCGGAGCCGCAGACGCCGCGGGGTCTGTCGTTGCCGATAGTTGAATATTTAACGTCATAATCTGAGTCGCTGATTGTTACTCTCTGAATAGCGCCACGGCCGGCGCGCATGCCATACTGGATGCCGCTGCCTTCAAAAGCGGGTCCGCAGGAACAACTGCAACAGACCAACCACTCTTTGTTTCCCAAGACCATCTCACCGTTGGTGCCGATGTCTATAAAGAGGCAGATCTCCTCCGATTCCGAGATACCGCAGGCTAACGCCCCGGCGGCGATGTCGCCGCCGACGTAACTTGATACACCGGGCATGCAACTGAGCAATCCCCGGCGGTTGATTCGGATTCCGGCTTCCGCCGCTCGAATCACGGGGAAAAAGTTCGCCGTCGGCACATAGGGTTCACGGCGGATATACGTCGGGTCAACGCCCAAAAACAGATGCGTCATCGTCGCGTTGCCCGCGCACATCACACAGGTAACATCGTTGAGGTCTATTCCGTTTCGGCGAGTCAGATGCACGATAAGTCCATTTATATCGTCAACGACGGTTTTATGTAGCACATCCAAACCGTTCCCTTCCGCCGCGTAGATTATCCGGGTAATTACATCAGCGCCATGTTCTCTCTGGTTGTTGCTCGTAGCGGTAGTGCCGATTGTTTTTCTCGCTTTCAGGTCAACTAAATGCGCTACTATTGTTGTGGTACCGATATCTACCACAATACCGTAATTTTTCGCGGAAGTATCCCCAGATTCCATCAAGATAAGCTCCGTCGTGCCGCCTCGTTTCCCCAACAGAACTGTTACATCCCAGTTATTCTCGCGCAAAAATCTCCCCAGGTTCTTCAAATTTATCAAGCCTGTCTGCATTATGGGAATTTGACGACCTCTGCGGATTTCCCTGAAGAGACGCTCAAGGTCATCGACATTATCCTGTAAGCTCGGCGGGGACAACGAAAGATGTAATTTTGCCGTTAAGGAGGGAAAAGGATAGGTAAAAATTGGCGGAAATTGCGCTCTCTCGGAGAGTTGAGGTTGAAACTCCGCTTCTTCGCGTTCAAGTTCCTCTTCTATGATAATCTCCTCTTCACCAATCAAGAACTGTTCATCTTCAAGTCGAGATTCAGGCGGAATTTCAACTTCCAGGTCGCTATGCACTAAGGTCATGCAAGCCAATACATAGCCCTGCCTACGTTCCCTCTGGTCGATGAATTTTGTCGGTTCTGTATGGACATCGCCTCTGCGAATAATCACTTTACATTTGCCGCAAACGCCATTCCCACCGCATGAACTGCTCAGTAAGACATCAGCTTGCCGGGCGATCTCCAGCAAGTTATCGCCCTCTTGCGCGACGACTTGAATGTTTTCGGGATAAAATGTTACAGTGTATTGAGACATGATTTTTCCTTATCACTGGTTATTAATGAAATTTAACCACGAAGGAAAAACCGGGTTTAGAATCTGATTTTTTTTAATGCTTTCACTCATTGTTGCCGATCCCTTTTGGCTGGAAAGTTCCTGAATTTGTTTTTTGGGTTTTTGGGTTTTGTCAAGCAAAAGATTTGGTGCTTTTGGGGTCAAACTTTTAGTCCAAACCCATTTAGATCCGATTTTACTATAAGAATAATTAAAGAGAGCTTTTTCATATCTGATTTCATCAGCAATTTTTCCATCTGGTCGAATTAATAATAAACCATCTCCATTGTTGTTTAAAGTAATTTTACTCTCTTTTCTCTTTAAAAGTAAGAATCCTTTGCCTGAAATTTTTGTTCCTTTGGGAAAAGTATAAGTGCTGGTCCTTCCGTCCTCATCTTTGATTTGCCAATCAGAAATATCCACCTCAAAATTATTACTATTGAAAATTTCAATCCATTCATTTTCAAAATCTGGTCCTTCAGGCGAAGGGAGGATTTCATTGATAAAAATATTCGAAGGATAAATGGCAGATTTAGGCTTAGGCCTAGGTTCTAGCTTTAGATTTGATTCTTTTTGAACACCAACCCAAGCCAAACCCTGTTTTTTAATATCTTCAATTCTCTTTTTGTTTATACCCTTTATTCGAACAAGATCATCTAAAGAAG
>DTYX01000796.1 GCA_012961655.1 Candidatus Poribacteria bacterium | reverse complement strand
GGCGAAGCCGTCGGTGAGCGAAGTGAAGCGGTTCACGAAGTAACCGCGCGAAGCCATAGTTGGGACTATGTTGACCAATGTCACGGGACCAGGTTTGGCGGTGAACAGGCAACAGAGACCTCTATCCATCAGCCGCACAGGCGCAAGTGTGATTTCAGATAGGGCATTAGCCAACGAAAAACCGGAAGAACCGCAGTGAGAGAACACGATGGTATTATCCTCTAAAATGGGATTTAAAAGGTCAGTGTTATGCGTCGGTTCACCCGACAGACGGGTTAGTATCAACATGCCCAAAGCGCCATTGACATCTCCTTCGCAGGCTAAAGGTATCCCCTCTTCGCCAAGGAGCGACGCCGCTAAACAAACCTTTCCCATCAGGTGAGGATAACACCCCACCGCTAAAGCGTTAAGCCTCTTTTCCTTGATAAAAGATTTCAGGGCAGTATGAACTTTCAACGACTCCACGCCTGCTTCGTCACTGCATTTAACTTTGCCAACCTCCCCCTTGACTTTCTCCCACTCTTGTTGAACCGCTTTTTCTTCTACTTTTGATACTTCATTCAAGAAAACCTGACTGTCAATGCTGACAACGCGAGGCCCAAAGAGTCTTTTCAAAGCCAGTTCATTCGCCGTTGTTTCAGTCATGCCTTCAACACGATGTCCAAGATAGCCAATCTTAGCTCTTCTAAGCTGGTAGCGCAACGCCGCCGCTGAGGAATATTGTAGCAAACGCTTGATAGCCGATTGAGAATTAAGGTCATCGTACAGCAGCTTATACGGCTTTGAAAGCTGCTTTAACATAAAGCCGAGTTGCTGAGTTCCGCACAAAGAGCCCGTCTCCATACCCGGTATTCCCCAGAGTACGGTCGGCGCATCGCATTCCTCCAACATATCTAATACCAAATAGTCTTCAAACCAGGAGGCGGCGACTATTAAAATGGCATGCACGCGCGCATCGTAGAATTGCCGCCCGGCTTTGATGGCATCCTGAGCACTAACGACAGGAGCCCGATATGTACAAAGATTTAATTTATCCGATTCTTTAAGTATAACTTGCAATCGTTGAAGTAAATCTGGAGCTTGGTCGGCTCCCACTTCCAAAGGGCTG
Organism: Candidatus Poribacteria bacterium; assembly: GCA_012961655.1. Taxonomy (GTDB): domain Bacteria; phylum Poribacteria; class WGA-4E; order DTYX01; family DTYX01; genus DTYX01. The sequence continues at coordinate 1,170 of DTYX01000796.1, read as the reverse complement.
GCGACAACTGCCAGACCGAGACGTATATGTTTTTTAGTCATCAAATTGCTCCTCCTTGTTTACAGTTCATTTTCATTCTACCAGCGGAGACCGTGTTTGTCAATCATGAAATCCATTGACATGAATACTCTATATTCGTAAAATATAATGCACATTCTGTTATTACGAAACGGATGATATGGTTAATCACTTTTATCATGTTAATGTTTTTTTCAATAGGCGTTTCAATATACGCAGAAATCGTACCAACTATTGAAGTTATGCCGCTTTATGCCTCTGCGGGAGATAAAGAGCAGTCGCCTTTTGCAGTCTTTTTGAAAGTGACTGGTTTAGAACCGGACGCTAAATCGACGGCTATACTGGGGCAATAAATTTTCTTTTCGCTTGACAGAAAAGATAGAATTATGGTACATTTTCATAAGTTAATTGGGAGGCTAATGATGTCTCAACATCGTTTTCAGGCAAGTGCTTTTGCATCCGGGAAACTGCTAAATTTAGGGTTACGATACGCCTTTATCATATCATTAATGATTCATCTTTTTGCCGTGACGATTACAGCCCTCTTCTTCTTGAAAGGAATGGATGAAGCGGATGATTTCATCTACGTCGATATCATCCAAACTACTACGCCTATAAAGTTCCGCCGGGTCAGATTACGAACACAACAGAAATTTGCCTTGCCGAAGGAGATTCGACTGGCTTCAGAGATACGCGCGTTGAATTTGGTATCTTTGAAAGCGAAAATTGATAAGCCACCTTCACAAACTAATATCACGCTTTTCTCAGATGCTATGGTCATTCCTGATATCAACTCTATTGTTTTAAGTTCATCGCCCTCGGGTTTAGGCGGGACCAACGCTAGCTCAGCTTATGGGATGGCATCTGCGACTAAATGGTTAAAAAATCGCATTTTAATTTCCCGCGCCAAAATTGATAGACCGATAAGACCTATTATACCATCAGTTTATCAGAGTAGTAATTGGATTTCGAGTATTGACGCTCTGTCACAGCCGGATTTGCCACTGGAAAAGATTGCCAAACATCTGTTGGCTGCGAGACAAAAAGATAAAGTGGATATTGTATTTATTGTAGACGCCAGTCAAAGTATGGGAAATAATATCGAATCGGTAATCAACCATTTAGAAAAAATGATAGATAATTTTCAGGCGG
>DTYX01000795.1 GCA_012961655.1 Candidatus Poribacteria bacterium | reverse complement strand
GTATGACAAATTTAAAGATTTTCATAATCGCCATCTTTTTTCTCTCAATTATTATCTCTTTTTCAAATCCAGCATATGGAGAAGAAAAAAATCCATCATCAATCGAAGAGACTCTAATCCGCTTAGAAGAGGGACAAAAAGCTCTAAGCCAACGTTTAGAAGACGGGCTAAAGACTTTAAATCAACGGATTGATGATACAAATAAGCGGATTGATGATTTGCGGCAGGATATGAATTCGCAGATAGGGAGTCTACGACAAGATATATATACGCAGGTAGGTAATCTGCGGGAAGATATGAATGAAAGGTTTGCTGACCTGAACTTTTGGCTACAGATAACATTTGGCGCCGTAGTATTAGTCATCGCCGGTTTGATTGCTCAATGGCTGCTGATGTGGAAAAGGCTGATTAGAGTGGACACGAAAGTTGAAGAGCATTTGGCGGAAACGGAGAAGGATAGATTGATAGCCTTCCAACATGAAGAGATTGAGATGCTGAAAACACGATTGGATAAATTAGAAGCGGGTTCAGATTAACAAATCCGGTGGGAACTCTGATCATTCTGTGGAAGTTTTAAATCATGAAAGCTGTAATCTTAACTGCGGGAGAAGGCAGGAGACTCAGACCGATAACACATTATGTCCCTAAACCGATGATTCCCTTTTTCGGCAAGCCCTTTTTGGAGTATACAATTCAAAATCTTGTCGGACTTGTTGATGGCGTAGTATTGGTAGTAAAATATAAACAAGGACAACTCAGAGACTATTTTGGCGACCGCTACGCTTCACTATCAATTGAATATGTGGAACAGATAGAATTGAAAGGCACCGCTGCCGCGCTCATAACAGCTAAGGACTTCGTTAGCGAAGAATTTTTCGTACTTCAAAGCGATGTGTATGCTCCACAGAGTATACTTTTAGCGATGAAGGAACTGAACGCTGAGAATATTATATCTTTGACGAAAGTCGATGACCCTGAAAATCATGCTGGTATCGATTATAACAGCGATGGACGAGTTAAAAGAACTTTTACATCGGGGCCTTGGGTTGACAGAGGAATATGGCTCTTTTCTCATGTTATATTCGATTACATAAAAAAGATTCAGTTGTTCAATAAAGAATTACGGGTATTGGTTGCAGTACAACAGATGATAGACGACGATATCGACGTGTTTTCTTACACCTCTACGGAGCCCTGGGTACAATTGGGCGACCACGCTCCTTTGGATAGTGTTTTGAACGCGCTTGATTTTTTCCTCGAACACAATGGGGGAGATGTAGCAAATTATCATTCAGAAATTAAGCGTAGTTCTGTAGAAGTTGAAGTGGTCGGCAGTAAAATTTCTAACTCACTGATTTTTGGGAATGGAAAGGTCATCGACAGTCTAATTGAAAATAGTGTATTGTATTGTCATGGAATTATCAGAGGTAAGATAATAACCAACCAAATATTAGCTTGACAATGTTAGATTTTGAGTGGCTGGTGTCTGGTGATTGAATAAGAGCGCAAGCGCATGATTGGAAGGGTGGAAGAATGGAAAGATGGATGGTTGGCAAAAGAACCGTAATCGTGGGACTTGATGGTGTACCATACGGCCTGATTAAAAAGTTGACTGAAGATGGAGTGATGCCCAATACTGGCAAAATAACACAAGAGGGAATTTTTAGGCAAATGACATCATCGATTCCCGAAATCTCTTCTGTCGCTTGGAGTTCCATCATAACAGGAGCGAACCCGGGAGAACATGGTATCTTTGGATTTACTGAACTCTCTGAGGGAAGTTATCGGCTCTCGTTTCCTAATTTTACCAACCTAAAGGCAAAACCGTTCTGGAAAATCCAACCAAATAAGAAATCTGCCATCATAAACGTTCCTTCTACCTATCCCGCTGAAAGGTTGAATGGCATTCTTATTGCCGGTTTTGTCGCGTTGGATCCAAATAAAGCTATCTATCCACCATCCTTGATAGAAGAATTGAAAAAGCTCGATTATAGAATAGATGTGAACGCTAAGCAAGCGCATCAGTCCAAGGAATTATTTCTGCGTAATCTCAATAATACACTTGAAGCGCGCATAGCTACTTACCGACATCTCTGGGACAAAGAAGATTGGGATTATTTTATGCTTGTCTTTACTTCAACTGACAGATTAAGCCATTTTTTGTGGGATGCGTATGAGGAGAAATCGCATAGATATCATTCATTTTTCCTCAACTATCTAAGAAGAATAGATGAAGTGATAGGTGAGATAGATGAACAAGCGGCGAAGCGCAACTATGATAAATTGGTACTTCTCTCCGACCACGGTTTTGAGCGATTGAATAAGATGATATATGTCAATAAGTACCTCAGAGATTGTGGATTTCTGAAATTAAAAGATATTCCCGCTAAAAGTTTCAATGATATTGAGAACGGAACGGTTGCTTTCGCCCTGGACCCAGGAAGGATTTACCTGAATATTGAGGGCAAATATCCTCGTGGAAGTGTCAAGCGAAGTGAAACTGATAAAGTAATCGAAAAACTAGTGGAAACGTTTAAGAATTTTACAGTCGATGCTGAGCCTGTAATAAATCAAATCTATCATAAGGAAGAGATTTATGAAGGCGCATTAGTAGATAGGGCTCCGGATTTGGTTTTGATGCCTAATGCTGGCTTTGACCTGAAAGCGAACATAAAAACTGATAAACTGTGGGATAACAGCGCATTTACTGGTAAACACACTTATGATGATGCCTTTTTATTAGTGAAATGCCTGCCCTCGAGCGAATCGAAGGGCTATTGTAATTCTGCAATACCTGAGAAGGTGAATGTTTCTGACATAATAAAAATCATATAGATAGCTGAACAAGGAGATGATTCGTGAAATACCATAACTCTGAAAAAACTTGTTGGAATTGTCCTTGTATAGATTTTAAGGGCAGCGTTGATTTTAGAGCCTGCGGTCAATCCATGAAGGAATTTTTAAGCATCGGTGGCGAAGAGGGCATGCAAGCTATGGTGGAATGTAAGAGACATCCTCAAATAGGTATGTTTGACCCCGCTTCTATAACTTTTGAAGATTGCCCCGAATGGGAAGAGAAGGATTTCGGCTATGCTTTGAAAAATATGAAAGTGATGATTTTGGGAATAGATGGTTATCTGGGCTGGACGCTTGGGCTTTGGCTGGGTAGTTTGGGATTTAATGTAAGCGGTGTTGATAACTATTACCGACGCGATTGGGTTATGGAGAAAGGTTCTCATACCGTAGTTCCCATCTTCAGAATGACCGAAAGACTTCATGCCGCAAAAGAGGTTTTAGATATAGACATAAATTTTCGAAAGATGAATATCTTGGACAGACCTCGGCTACGAGAATTCATCGATGAGGTAAAGCCGGAAGCTATTGTGCACTATGCCGAGTGTCCCAGCGCTCCATATAGCATGGTAGATGCTGAACACGCAATTTTTGTTCAGCACAATAATGTAATCGGTACTTTAGGGGTCCTGTTTACCATGCGAGATTTAACGCCGGAAGCGTCGCTTATCAAATTGGGTTGCTACGATGACAAAACAGAGATTTTAACTGAAGACGGCTGGAAATTGTTTAAGGATTTAGAGGAAAACGATAAGGTAGCAACAAGAAGCAAAGATAATAGGAAATTAGTGTTCAAGAAACCTAATTCGATTCATGAATATGATTATCAAGGTAAAATGTACTATCAGAAAAATGGTCGTGTAGATTTCTGTGTGACTGAAAATCACAGAATATTTACCCAAAAGCGTAGCAATAGAGCATACAAAGAATTGCGTTTAGAATCGGTGAAAGAAGTTGAAGGACAGCAAAGAGTTTATGATATTGGCTTTGAATGGGAAGGGAAAAACGAAGAGTACTTTTTTCTTCCGGCAACTGATAGCGAATCAGCTGATATAGAAATACCCATGGATTTATGGGTAAAGTTCTTTGGCTGGTATATTTCAGAAGGTTCTATAAGACAAAGAAATGACAGACCAAACAATTATAGAGTGACTATTAAGCAAAACGTAAACGCGGAGTGTATTGATGAATTAGAAGAGGTTTTGTTGAGTTTAGCTGATATTTTAGGTAGGGAGTTAAGAAAAAGGAAAGATGGAAACTGTTATGCTTTTACCATAGGGTGTAAACAATTGGCTACTTGTTTGGGTAAATTTGGCAAGGCTGCTGAGAAATATATTCCCAAAGAAGTAAAAGAGCTAGACAAAGATTTATTAAGGAGTTTGTTGTTTTCTTTGATAGCGGGAGATGGATGGAAACATACGCCAGAGAATAACAGAGAGAATTACAGGTATTTCACTATCTCAAAACAATTAGCAGATGACGTACAGGAGATAGCTTTGAAATGTGGATACGGCGCTATAGTATCTTACAGTGAATCAAAAGAAGGTTATTGTGTTTACATCTGCCAAACCCCGAGAGTCCATGTTAATCACGATAAGCTAACGGACGGATACATAGATTACGATGGGAAAGTATGGTGTGTTAATGTTGGCGGAGATGGTATTGTCCTGGTTAGAAGAAACGGTAAGCCAGTATGGAGTGGCAATACAATGGGCGAGTACGGTTCACCCCTGACAGGACGCCCGCTATTTGAAGGCATGTTCCCCGCCGACGCAGTATTGCAATGGGATAATCGGGAGTGGAGTCTGGGAGGCGAATTGACCCCGCGAGATCCTGTAAGCTTTTATCATTGTAGTAAAGTGCAAGATACCTTCAATATTTACGAAGCTTGTAAATATTGGTGGTTGCGTTCTTATGATGTTATGCAGGGGGTTATCTATGGAGTTCATACAGACCAAATCGCAGCCGACCCAAGATTGCGCGCCCGCTTTGACGTGGATGAGTGGTTTGGAACTGTAATAAACAGATTCGTAGCTCAAGCAGTAGCTGGTATTCCGTTGACCATTTACGGCTCTGGCGGTCAAACGCGAGGTTTTATCGCTCTCAGGGATGCGATGCAATGCATGACCCGGCTTATCGTATCGCCACCTGAACCAGGACAATACGACGTAGTTAATCAAATCTCCGGTGTTTATAGGATAGAAGATTTAGCTTACACGGTGGCAGATATCGCAGCGAATGAATTCAACCAGCTTGTAACGATACAGAGACTTGAAAACCCTCGCGTTGAAGCAGATGAACATCCTTATGAAGTAATATATGAAAAATTACCCAATAGTTTTGACTTTGAACCGAAGGTTTCGCTCGAAGAGGAAGTATACGAAATGTTCAAGCTCTTGATGCAACCAGAAGTTAGACAGAGGATTGAAGAGAAAAAACATGTAATCGCGCCGAAAACCCGATGGTCAGGACTCAAGCAGGAGATGGAGGTCTTAGAGACATATACGGTGATGCCGAAAAGAAAATCGAAAGTTGTGAGCTTTGCCGCCGATACTTAAACATCAAGATGAAAGGAATAATAAGTCTTTCGTAAGTAACAGGTGGTTAATATGAATAACTTAAAAATTTTAGTGGCAACTGTTTTTCTTATCTCAACTATCCTACTGTTAAATCCATTCTTCAAATCAACGAAT
>DTYX01000794.1 GCA_012961655.1 Candidatus Poribacteria bacterium | reverse complement strand
CTTTAATCTCCGGTACTTATGATTCACTCGCTTAAACGATTCTAATTTCTGCCCCTGACGATAAGTCCCAAGGACAGGGACGACGCGGAAGTGCACCGGTATTTCAACCGTATCGTTTAAGGTCATCGTGTCTTTATAATATCGACTTGAGTTACATATATCTCTCCAGCATCGACCGGCTACGCGAGTCGAGTCGGCTGTAATTTGGAATCTCAAATCGATTACCATCGACATCTTTGACTATAACGCGATTCGATTCAATTATTCGGATATCTTCCCGATGTTGGACGTCGAATTCACGTTCACCTCTGTCCGTTTCAACCATCCACTTATATGAGCCGCGTTCGGATCGGATGCGATTGATGCGGATGATTTTAGGAATAAAATACATCATTTCCAGTTCTTCCTCGACTATCTTTCTCGATTCTGGGCACATCTTTTGAATATCTTGGACGACGCCAATTTCTTTCGGACGTTGCTTGGGTGGGTCCGATTTCCCTTCAGTCTGTTTTTCTGCCGCATCCTCTTCGGGCATACATTCATCCGTCTGGGTATCGAGATGTTCTTTCGGTTTTTCATCTTCCTTTTTAACGCCCTTGAAACAGATATAATGCCGCGGGTCGGAAATTGGGAAGAGACGGATTACTTTCACATCTGAATATTCGCCTTCTCCGTCAATCCTTAATCTTAATTCATTAAATGAATCGCGAGACAATTTTATTCTCTTCGGGTCAATGATATTAATTTCTCCTGTAATGTTCACTACATATCTCTCCTTACTAATGTTTTCTTTGACAACTTGAAATATTTTCAGGCAAATTATCCTGCGACCCAACGGATAGCTTGATGTACCAACCTGCGATAGTTTTCATTTCCATAAGCTAATTCATCATGCCCCAATTGGATATACACAACCTTAGAATTTTCATAGTGATTTGTCCAGCCGATGACTGGACCACTATCCGGATGTTCAGTTGTGAGCAGGACATGGACATCCTTAGATACCCAAAAATTGTTGTACGTTTCATCCACAATTTCAAAATCCTGAATACCTTGAGTGATAGGATGACCGGTATTGGCGATATTTACTGTCAACCTAACGCCATGCTTGAAAGTACCCGCTGGAATTTCAACCCGGTCCCGGATCTGTGGTTCAGAGGAATATCGACCGCCGATGATATTGGGATATTCTTCCCAGTTCCGGTATGATATAATCGTGTGATGGAGCGAAACAATTCCTTTTCCTTCCCGCAGCATATCGAGAAACGCCGATTGCTGTTCTGAGGAAATCTCCGGCCACATATCGTAAAAGATCAAAGCGTCATAAGGTTTGGCAGCTTGAGGTGTGAGTTTTTCAAACGCTTCTGGAAAAACGACAGTGTCGTAACTGAAATTCTCAAAGCTGTCAAACATTTCAAAGAACGGCTCTTCCTGGAAACCGTGTCCCCCGGTGATGATTAGTCCATGAAGATTCATGTTGTCCTCCTACTTCCTGTTATTTTGTCTCAAAAGGTTGAAGCGACCGAATCTGGGGAATTTGCGCAGCGATGTCATCCGCTGAGGCGTCGAGCATTCGTTCCCCTTTTTCAGCTGAAGCTGGCCGCGGGTCCCCTACACCGCCGTGGCGAGTGCGTTGGTCGAAGCGGTAATAAGAATTGAGTCCTGCTACTCGCATGCCCTCGCGCTCGCCATCGGCGTCAAGACGGTCGGTTTTGACCAAATCGGGGCGCATAGCCAGAACCATAGAGGTTTCCGTCTCGCCTGAATGCCCTGAGCCGCCGCCGCCCAGTTCTCGAATCTCGTCGAGCTTTGAGCCATCAGCCCAAGCTGAGCGGGAGAAGAACTGGGCGCCTGTGTCGCCAAAACGTTGCATCAAACGTTGTAGCAAAACGGAGATGTTCCCGCTGTTACCGCCGTGACTGTTGATTATGAGGATTTTCTTAAATCCATGATTGACCATGCAAGAGATGATTTCTAGCATTATGGCCAAATGAGTTTCGGAACTGGCGGACAATGTTCCAGGGTAGCGGATGTGGTGCTGTGAGTAGCCAAGCCACATCACAGGTAGAACAAGCACATCGTCAGGACACCGTTCATGAACGCGTCGGACCACTTCACCCGCAATCATGCTGTCGGTAAAAACCGGCAAGTGAGTGCTGTGCTGTTCGCACGAGGCAAACGGCACAATCACAACTATATCTCGCGGCAGAGCGTCGATGTCCGGAGAATTCATTTCAGCAAGAATCATAACAACTCCCCTTCGTATAAAATAACTTCTAAAAGACTTAGACCTTGAAACTACCTCGCATAAACAGAGTGATGATTACTCCATTTAGCAGTGGCAGAAGCCGACTGCTGAGAAATAAATTAGCAATTTTTCATCCAAATGTCAACAAAATTTTTAATTGACAATTCTGCGCCATTAGCATATAATTATCTCAAGCAACGTCATCGCCGTCCAGTGTAACCTTCACGGAGCCTAAACCGTATGGATCAAGTTAAGGAATTATCATCTTTTATATCTGTTTTTATATTGACGTAAATCCGAAAGTATGTTAAAGTCATTAAAAACAGCATCGGAAGTTACAGCGAATAATTTTTGCAGTTAGCGAAAAATGAAAGGAAAAAAAGATGTATAAAAATAAACTCGCGATTAACGGAGGTCCCAAGGCAATTGAAGGATTCGAGGGGAAAGGTGAGCCGAAAATTGGGAATGAGGAATTTCTCGAAATGGCTGATACCTGGGGCTATTCTCCAGAAACCATTGATGAAATCCGCCAGGCGATTGATAAGGAAGACCTAGGCGGTGGACCGTTCCTGGTCGGTTACAAGCCCCAATCCAAAGTGTCCCAAATGGAGGCTTATGCGGCTGAACTGTTCAACGTTAAGAACGTTTTGGCAGTTACGTCTGGTACGGCTGCACTACATACTGCCTACGTAGCGGCTGATATCGGGTTTGGCGATGAGGTCATCGTCCCAGGATACACCTTCATGGCAACGGCGATGGCTGTGGTGGTTGCCGGCGGTATTCCCGTTTGGTGCGATATTGACGAGTCGATGACCATTGACCCCAATGACGCAGAGAAGCGCATCACGCCGCGGACAAAAGCCATTGCGCCTGTCCATATGAGCGGACGCGTCTGCAATATGGACGCGATAATGGATGTGGCAAAGCGGCATAATCTAATGGTGATTGAGGACTGCGCCCAGGCTTGTGGCGCTAGATTCCACGGACGGCGTATAGGAACTATTGGTGACCTCGGCTGTTTCAGCATCAGTTCTTACAAACCCACTGGCGGTGGTGAAGGCGGCCTTGTTATGACCAATGACGATAAACTACATTGGCGCGCTCGGCAGTGGTCAGAAGGCGGTGGGTTATGGCGTCCCGACCGTTATGCCCTTCCCCGCTGGGAGGGTGAACTATTCTGTGGTGTGAACTATCGCATGTCCGAGTTAGCTGGGACGGTGAATCTTGTCCAGCTCAGAAAGATGGAGGCGCAGCTTGCCCGAAAACGTACCAACAAGCGTCGTGTTCTCTCCGCTCTCCCGGTCTATCATGAATTACAGCCACAGGTAATTCACGACATCGATGGCGAGCATGGAAATGACCTCGGATTTTTCCTCGAAACGGCGGCGGAAGCGGAGCGTCTGGTATCTGTTCTGCAAGCTGAAGGTGTTGGTTGTAGCACACGTGGTCGAAGCGATGGACGCGACTGGCACATCTATAAATACATGAGCCCAATCATGGACAAATTACCCGCAACCTCGAATGGCTATCCGTGGCGCGACCCGAAAACGGGAGAAGAGACGCCAATTGAATATTCACCCGATATGTGCCCTCGTACTTTAGACCTACTTAGTCGCCGTGTTGGCGTTGGATTAAACCAGTGGTGGACTGAGCGCGACTGTAAACAGCTTGTAGCAGCCATGACAAAAGTCTTCGACGCGCTCTACACCCGCGACTCGAATTACGAAAATTGGCTTGAGGCAGTTACTGGTGAAATGGTAAAGGGGTAAAGCGGCAAAAAGGTGAAGGGATAATTAGCCTTTTGCCCTTCTGTTCTCTTTTGTGGAGGCACAGAGTGAAGTCTAAGGGTGTTACCTGGAGAGCTATTCTCATTGGGTTGTTGTTTATCCCCCTGAATTCATATTGGATTGTCCGCAGCGAGACGGAAGGTGGCATTTTTTATTCGACGACCTCATCGCTATTTTGTAATGTGGTCTTTATTCTGTTTATCCTGCTCTTGTTAAATGAGGTGGTGAAATGGTTTTTACCATCGAGTGCGCTTGCACAAGGTGAACTGCTGGTCGTCTATTCAGTGCTCTCTGTCGCCTCTGCTTTGTCAGGCGAGAGTGTTGGCCAGCAGTTGGTGAGGAATTTCAGCGCACCGTTTTGGTTTGCGACACCCGAAAATGAGTGGGCAACCCTGTTTCACCATTACCTGACGAGATGGCTGGCCGTCGATGATAAAAAGGTTCTCAAGGCTTTCTTCGAGGGTGGGACGGGGGATTCTTCGCTGCTCTACACCTCGACACATTTTATAATCTGGCTACGCCCTCTGCTGCTGTGGTGTGGGTTTATTATCCTGATTGTGTTCATCATGACATGCATCAATGTCATCGTGCGGAAGCAGTGGATTGAACACGAAAGGCTGACCTACCCTGTAATCCAATTGCCATTGGCGATGACGGAGATACAGGACAACTTCCTCAAAAGTAAAAATATGTGGATTGGCTTTGGCATTGGCGCGGGGATTACCCTGTTGAACGGAACTCACTTTCTTTTGCCCGTTGTGCCGGGTATACGCAACATCAACGACATCAGCAATATGTTCGTTTCTAAACCGTGGGATTCAATGCGCCCAATGGTGATTGCGTTCTATCCTTGTGCCATCGGACTCGCCTATTTCATGCCGCTGGACCTCTCGTTTTCGACCTGGTTCTTCTTCCTATTTTGGAAGGCGCACGCTTCCCTATGTACTAAAGCTGACGAATAAAGGTTGGCGGGAGGCTGTAAAAGAGGATTCTGCCCTTGCAAAAGGGTTAAACATCGTCAATGGAAAAATATGTTTCAAAGCGATTGCCGATGCTTTCAAGTTGGATTGTGTCTCACTGAAAGAGATATTGGAGGCGCAATATTGGAGTTACAGCCCTCGAATCTTTGGGATATCAGTTGGACCCTGTCAGGAAAAAATTAGTACCTGTGGAGTTACTCATGGTTTGAGTTTTCAATAACCGCAGATAGTATTGATACCCTACTTTCTCAACAAGGGCGTCGTGTTGAAGTTGTTAACCTTGCGGAGAACAACAGAGACAGTTTATTAGATGATTTAGTTGCTATTATCTATTCTTTCAAACAGCGCATCTCTTT